>JBKJUT010000063.1:0-16000 GCA_046590515.1 Ferruginibacter sp. | reverse complement strand
GTAGAAGCTGTTTCAGCAGTTATCGCGGCCGGTCTTCCGCCCAATGATTCGCGCAACCCTTGAAACCGCCTCAATATTCCGGCAAGAAACGGTGTGGCTTTCCTGGAGGGAGGCCTTTTATTAAAACAGGTAGCCATCATATTGAACAATTCACGGAATGAAATGTTGGAAGCATTAATAATGTACCGCCCGCTGGCTTCTTCGCTATCCATCAGCATCATCATTGCGCGGGCCACATCTTTCACATCTACGAATCCTTTTACTCCATCTGTATACCATTGCATTTCGTCATATGCCGACTTGAATAAGGAAGTGGACCCTTCATTCCAATTTCCATTTCCTAAAATGATGGAAGGATTTACTATCACCGCCTGGAGGCCTTCTGCAATTCCCCGCCATACTTCCAGTTCGCCCTGGTATTTGCTTTGCCCGTAATTGCTGGTGATCTTTTCTGCACCCCATTCCACATCCTCTGTAACAGGACGGTCAGACGCTGTTCCCAGGGTTGCCACTGAACTTACATGCACCAGTTTTC
The DNA here is from genome assembly GCA_046590515.1 of Ferruginibacter sp. Lineage (GTDB taxonomy): Bacteria > Bacteroidota > Bacteroidia > Chitinophagales > Chitinophagaceae > Ferruginibacter. The sequence continues at coordinate 15,465 of JBKJUT010000063.1, read as the reverse complement.
TCACTCCTGTACCAATGGCAGCGTTTACCAGGTTAGCTGTTCCTTCCACATTTATTTTATATAACAGTTCTGCATCTTTTTGGCGGAAAGAAACCAGCCCTGCACAATTATATATTTCATCCACTCCTGTGATTACTTCGGCAAGAGATACGACATCCAATAAATTACCATGCACCCATTCAAGAGAAGGATGTATAAGATTTGGTTGATTTTTATTATAGGTAGCTCTTATAGTTTTACCCGCAGCAAGTAATTGAAGGATCAGTTCATTGCCTAAAAGTCCAGATCCACCGGTTACGAGTACCCTCATGATTTCAATGATTCGGGTGGGTAATTGTAAAAACCTTTTGCAGACTTTCTGCCCAGGTGGCCCTGGCTCACTTTATCAATTTGCAATTGAGAAGGTTTTAGACGTGCAGGTTGCAGTAGCGCTTCATACAATGATTCAGACACAGCAAGATTGATGTCCATCCCGATTAAATCCATTAACCTGAACGGCCCCATCCTGAAACCGGTTGCTTCCATTATGTCATCTACGTTTTCATAGGTAGCTATTCCTTCTTCCACCAGTCTCATTGCTTCGAGGTAATAATGCCTGGCCACCCGGTTTACAATAAAACCCGGGGAGTCGTTACAAACAACCGGTTGTTTTCCTAGCTGGTTACATAACTCCAGGAGAAAGTCTATTGTTGACACAGAAGTTTTATTTCCTTTTACCACTTCCACTAACTTCATTACCTGCGCAGGGTTAAAAAAATGTAAGCCAGCAAAACGCCCGGGGTGTGAAATATGTTTTTGTAAGCCGGAAATGGAAAGGGAGGAAGTATTGCTTGCCAGGATGCAGGTTGAGTCATTGACAGCAGCAAGTTGCCCGAATAGGACTGCCTTGGCTTCTAAATCTTCGATGATAGCTTCTACTACCACTTCCCCTTTGCAATCGGAAAAGGTAGAAGTAAACAAGATAGCACTGAATATTTCTGTTCTCTCAGATGAACTGATCTTCATCCTTGATTCCAGGAAATCAAGATTTTTATTTATGGAGATTTTTGCTTTTTCAATTACAGCCGGGAATGTATCAAACAGTACAACCTGTATTCCTTTTTGAGCTGCTGCCAGGGCTATACCGCTACCCATTGTACCAGCACCAGCCACACCCATGTTTTTAACCATGGTGCAAAAATAAAAACTGCTGTGCTAATTCGGCGTTTTCTTTTTTGAAAAACCGGAAAGGCACAGCAGTTATAATGAGATAATTAATTCTTTTCAGCTTCTTTTTTTGCTTCAGCCTTCATTTTTTCATTGGCAGTAATTACAAACTCCACCCGGCGGTTGGCAGCACGGTTGGCATCACTGTTATTTTCAACTTTAGGCTGGGTTTCACCATACCATTTAACAGTTAACCGGCTGGCAGCAACTCCTGCATTACGTAAATACGCTTCTACCGCTTCAGCACGCTTTTGAGAAAGGCTCAGATTATACGCTTCAGTTCCCACATCATCGGTATGCCCTTCAATCAAAATATCTGTTTCCGGATATTCAGCAAATACGCGCACCATTTTCTCCAGGGCCAGCTTTGAATTATTTGTAATGACATATTGGTTAGTGGCGAAATACACCCCGGCTTTAGAACCATCCGGATTATTCTCATCAAATGTTACATTAATACCCTCTCCTATTCTTTCTACTTTTGCCCCGGGAATCTCATTCCTGATTTTTTCCGCCTGGCGATCCATTTTTGCACCAATAATTCCACCGGCAATACCTCCAATGGCTGCGCCAATGATGACTGCACCTGCTGTGCTGGCCTTGGTGTTATTACCAATAATAGCTCCTGCTGTGGCACCTGCTGCAGCTCCGATTAATACCCCCTTATCCTGCTTGCTCATCCGCCTGGTTGAATCACAACTGGCAAACAACAAAATCATTGAGGCAGTTACCAATAATAGATTTGTACATTTTTTCATAGTTACTATATTTTTACAAAATTATATATGAAGGCCGCGGGTTTACCTTCGAAAATAATATCCGACCGCAATTGTATTTTCTGGTTGCTTATTTCATTTATAGTAAATCGAAATCCACCGCTATCACCATCCACTTCCTTTAATTTATCATCAAGCCTTTTAAACTGGAATAAACGCGGTTGGTCTTTGGCTTCATAGATAGACCACCGGATGTCGCGGCGGATAGCTGCACAACTGTTAGCGTTTTGCAGAATGGTATAGCTACCTAAACTATTGTTTTTATTGAATGACCAGGTACTGCCAATGAAACATTCAAAATTGCCCTCGTTAAACAGATTAATGTTCACTTTTCCCTTTATTCCTTCTGACACGATGGTCTGTAATTGCCAGGTACCATGGATCTCGCGACGATCAGTACGTGATTCTTTGGAAGTAGCGCAGGAAGCGAAAAGTATAATTAAGAGAATAATATCAAAAATCAGTGCAGCTCTTTTCATATTGGTAAGGGTTTACACTCCCTTGCGCCAATATGATGCCATAATAACCGTGTGTAAACCTATGCCTGCCAGGGACACCGGGAAGGTCATTTTTTGTTTTGGGGAAGATTGTCTACAAGGTCATTTACATAGCTGTGGTGAATTGGCGAAGAAACCGCACATCATTCTCACTGAACATCCGTAAATCCTTCACCTGGTATTTCAACATTGTAATTCTTTCGATACCCATTCCGAAGGCATAACCGGTATACCTGTTACTGTCAATACCGCAGTTTTCCAACACCGTGGGATGTACCATGCCGCAGCCCAGGATTTCTACCCATCCTGTTTTTTTACATACGTTACACCCCGTTCCATTGCAGATAAGGCAACTGATATCCATTTCAGCACTGGGTTCGGTAAAAGGAAAATAAGATGGACGGAACCTGATTTTTACCTGGGAGCCAAACATTTCCTGGACGAAAAAATACAGGGTTTGTTTCAGATCGGCAAAGGATACATTTTCCGCAATGTAAAGTCCTTCAACCTGGTGAAAAAAACAGTGTGCCCGGGCACTTATGGTTTCATTCCGGTATACTCTTCCCGGGCAAATAATTCGCAGCGGTAATTTTCCTTTTTCCATCTCCCTTATCTGCACACTGCTGGTATGTGTACGTAACAGCCAGTCGGGATTGGTACCGATATAAAAAGTATCCTGCATATCACGGGCCGGGTGATCTTCAGGCAGGTTTAAAGCGGTAAAATTGTGCCAGTCGTCTTCGATCTCAGGTCCTTCTGCCACGGCAAAACCCAGGTGATGAAATATAGAAATAATTTTATTCCGAATGATGCTTAACGGGTGACGGCCGCCCAGGGGAGCTGTATAACCTGGCAAAGTAAGGTCCGCTTCATCCGCCAGTATTGCAGGTGAGGCGCCCGCATGCTGTTTAAAATTTTCAAAGGTCTGCTCTGTAAATATTTTAAAATCGTTCAGCAACTGGCCGGCCTCTTTTTTTTGTTCGGGTGATACCTGTTTCATTTCACCCATGATGGATTTTACAATCCCTTTTGTACCCAGGTATTTAATCCTGAAGGCTTCCAGGGATTCTGCATTGGTCACAGATTCGGCGGTTATTTCCTCTTTATATTGCCGGATCTTATCTAACAACTGTTCCATTACGCAAAGATAAGGACTAGAAAGATGTGATGCCGGGCCTCGCAATATTTGCAAAAGATTGTACCTGCAATCCAAATAATTAATTATTTTTAGCCATAAAATCTTTAATTAATGGCCTTATTTAAATCCAGCAACCCAGCTTTATCAGAGAAAAAATTTTTGAGTACAACCCTGGATACAGGAATGGTATATGAGAATGCTATGACCAGTAGAGGAACCTTACAGAAGTTTGGCTTTCTTTTCATAATGGTAATGGGTACTTCTTTTTATTCCTGGAAAGAATATGCCGATGGCGGAAATGTAATGCCGCTTATCCTTGTCGGCGCTATTGGTGGCCTTATTACAGCCATAGTGATCGCATTTAAACCACGCTGGGCACCTACTCTTGCCCCGCTGTATGCATTACTGGAAGGTTTATTCATCGGTGCTATTTCAGCCAGCTTCAATTATGCTTTTGCTGACAAAGCTCCTAACATCATTATTAACGCTGTAGGACTTACATTTGGTGTAGCGCTGGCTATGTATTTCCTCTATAGTTTTGGCGTAATAAAAGCTACTGAAAAATTCAGGTCTGTAGTCATTTCTGCTACTGTAGGTATTGCTTTATTTTATGTATTGGTTTGGGTGTTGCGGATGTTTGGCTACGATAATATGCCTTTCCTGCATGAAGGCAGTATCCTGGGAATCGTTTTTTCGTTATTCGTGGTAACCATTGCAGCACTGAATCTTATTCTTGATTTTGATATGATCGAAAAGGGAGTTGCTTCCGGTGCACCGAAATATATGGAATGGTATGGTGCCTTTGGATTGATGGTTACGATAGTTTGGTTATACATTGAGATTTTAAGACTACTGTCCAAGATCTCCAGCCGCAACTAATTTGAAATGTATATAGTAAGCCATCCCCCGGGGTGGCTTTTTTTATGCGGTCACTTTTGCTGTTCGAGCGAGATTAAAAGTTCCTGTACATATTGTTTTATACGATCACGCACTTCATTGAAGGCGCCAGGTTCCATGTGTTTAGGATCAGGCAGGGGCCAATCAATATTGCGCCTGGCAGGTATCCACGGACAGGCATCGCCGCAGCCCATGGTAATAATAGCGTCAAATGGTGCTTCTCCACTCACCTCTTCAAGCCCTTTGCTATGGTGGGTAGATAAATCGTATCCTGCTTCTTTCATAGCTGCAATGGCTTTGGTATTTACTACACCGGAAGGCCGGCTTCCTGCACTGAAAGATTTCACCTGCGGACCAAGCAATTTCGCAAAAGCCTCGCTCATCTGGCTGCGGTTGCTGTTTTCCACGCATACAAACAATATTTTTTTCATGCAGGTTCTTTTAATTTTTGATGTACAATGAGGGCCAGCAGCGCACCCAGGCAAGGAGCAAGTATATAGACCCATATATGTTCCAGGTGATTTGCTGCAATGGCAGGTGCCAGGGAACGGGCCGGGTTCATTGAAGCGCCACTTACAGGTCCGGCAAACATAGCCTCCAATAACACTACACCCCCGATGGCAAGGCCTGCAATGATCCCGGTCTCTTTGGATCCATGTGCTACCTGGAAGATTACCAGCATAAGGATGAAAGCAAGTATTATCTCCATTACGAAAGACTGGAGGGCACTTCCTGCCGGCAGGGAAGCACCCAGGTATTCCGAAGCGGGGAAAAGAAATTTCAGAAGAAAACTGGCGCCGACTGCACCCAGCAACTGGCTGCCGATGTATGGCAATACCTGGCGCCAGCTAAAGTATCCTCCGGCTGCAAAGGCAAGTGTAACCGCGGGATTGAGGTGAGCACCTGATACGTCACCCAGGGAATATACCATAGCCATTACAATAAGTCCGAAAGTAACGGCTACCCCTACATGCGACACGGAACCGGCGGTTACTTCATTTATGGTCATAGCGCCGGTACCGCAAAATACCAGGGCGAATGTACCAATCCCTTCTGCTATGTATTTCCTCATCCTGTGCACGATTTATTTGCTGTAGGTCTCATAAAGATCGACGCCTGTTACATTATAAAAAAAATAAAACCGTCACCCTTTTCAGAAAGCCGGTAATTGACGGCCAACAATTTAACTAACAACATCCGCCACCGGGTGTGCAATGTGCTGCAGCGGGTAAAGATTTTTCAGCATATACAGTAATACTGGTGATTTTTGTGCCTCCAATGGTAAATGCACTGATTTCTTCCGGGGATAAATAATTTTCCAGGATGTCAACGGGAATATTGATTGGCTTTTCTTTTTGAAGTACAATATTTGTAAATCCTGCCTGCTTTATAAAATCCAGGTATTCCTGCTTCTGGCTTGCACCAGAAACACAACCCGCGTATAATTCTGCTATCTCTTTCCATTTTCCAGGAAGTTCTCCTTCCAGTACAATATCAGATATGGAAAAATGCCCGCCTGGTTTTAATACCCGGAAGATATCCGCAAACACAGCAGGCTTGCCCGGCACCAGGTTCAGTACACAATTGCTGACAACCACATCGGCAGTATCGGCAGTAACCGGCATATTTTCAATATCGCCCAACCGGAACTCCACATTATTAAGGGAAAGTTTTTCAGCATTAAGCCGGGCGCGTTCGATCATTTGCGGGGTAAAATCTATCCCGATAACCTTTCCGCTTTCTCCCACCAGCCGGCGGGCTATAAAGCAATCGTTCCCGGCGCCACTGCCCAGGTCTATTACCGTATTACCATTACTGATGCGGGCAAACTCTACCGGTAAGCCACAGCCGAGTGAGAGATCTGCCTCCGGCATGTAACCTTCCAGTTTGCTGTAATCATCAGCCATTATGCTGTATACAGCCTCGCTGCTGCAGGAGGTAGCTCCGCAGCATGAAGCCGGGTTACCCTCAGTAGCTGCAATGGCGGCATATTTTTCTTTTACGATGTCTTTTAAATCCTGTTCCATGTTTTTACAATTTTAAGGTAAAGAAATTTTAACAGCAGGCCTTTTCATTTTTTATTTTAAGGTTGTTGAAAAGAGTGCTGAATTCGGTCTTGAACTTTTCGAAGGCTTTCCAGTTTATACAATAGCAGGTACGCGGACCTTCCACTGTACCATCTATGAGGCCAGCCTGCTTTAATTCTTTAAGGTGTTGTGAAACGGTACTTTGAGCCAGGGGAAGTTCATCTACAATTTCGCCGCAAATACACTGGTTGCTACGGGCCAGGACTTTCAATATCGCGATACGTGCGGGATGAGCCAGGGCTTTTGCAAATTCTGCCAGGTCCTGCTCTTTCTGTGTAAATTCCTCCTTCTTATGAACGGCCATATCATTATTTTATATCGCAAATATACGATTAATGATCTGGCCAGACGCTAATTTGTAATTATTATTTTTAAATTTATTCTGACCCGTCCAGTAAATTACCGAAGCCACCCAACAGGCTGCCTTCTTCTTTACGGTTTACCGATCCATATTGCAGGATCCTTCCGGCCAGCCGGCTGATAGGTAAAGATTGTATCCAGACAGTACCAGGACCTTGCAGCGTGGCAAAGAATAAACCTTCTCCTCCAAAGATCATGTTGCGTACTCCCTTTATAAATTCAATTTCAAAGTTTACAGAGCCGGTGTATGCTACCACGCAACCGGTATCAATTTTTAATATTTCGCCAGGCTGCAGGTTGCGTTCCATAACGTAGCCCCCGGCATGTACAAAACACATTCCATCGCCTTCCAGTTTTTGCATTATAAAACCTTCGCCACCAAATAAACCTGTGCCGAGTTTCCGTTGCAGCTCAATACCTACGCTTACACCTTTTGCCGCGCAGAGAAACGCATCTTTTTGTGCAATGACCTTTCCATTAAGCTTCTGCAGGTCGAGGGCAATAATCTTTCCAGTATAAGGTGCAGCAAAACTAACTTTTTTCTTTCCATGCCCGGTATTGGTAAAGGCAGTCATGAACAGGCTTTCACCGGTCAGCAGGCGTTTACCTGCGCTCATCAGTTTGCCCAGTATGCCTGAAGGTTGTACACTGCCGTCTCCGAAAATTGTCTGCATTTCTATTCCATTATCCATCATAAGGAAACTGCCGCTTTCAGCCACTGCAGTTTCGTGGGGATCTAATTCAATTTCAACGAACTGTAATTCTTCGCCATATATTTTATAATCAATTTCGTGATTGGTTCTCATTTGCTTTTCTTACAAAGTTAACCAATAAAAAAAACCAGTCGTTAAACTGGTTTTACAATATCACTTTGAGGATTAAAGGCTTTTGATCCAATGCACTAATTCATCCCGCCCTTTGCCTAACTTGGTTTGAAGCCTGCCTAATAACTCCTCATCTTTACCTTCCTCATATGCCAGGTCATCATCAGTGAGGTCGGCATATTTTTGTTTGATCTTACCTTTCACCTCGTTCCAGGTTCCTTTTAATTCCAGCTTGTCCATACTTTTAAATTTTGTGTTTACAATGACATTAGGAATGCGATTTCCGTGCCAGAGCATATCTACATCCTGGAAGGATGGTCCAGCATCTGTCCGTTCCATACTTTTTTACCCTGCAACCTCCTTCCCAGGTACATAGCACCTACAAAAAGAAAGAACAATGGCCCGGTAAACCCGGCAAGTGCCACGAATTTGGTTCCATAAAACTTTTCCATTGGCCGGCGCAATCTTTCTGAAATAAGGTACATGCTTGGTACCATCATCAGGGTAAGGAAGAAGGCGAATATTAATCCGAATATGATGGTCCAGCTAAGAGGCCCCCAGAATACCACGCTGTCACCGCCAAAGAAAATATGCGGGTTAAGGTGCCTGAAAAATGAAACAAAGTCAATATTGAACCCAACGGCCAGGGGTAACAGCCCAAGCATGGTGGCAATGGCCGTTAACATCACGGGTATGATACGGATCCTGCCGGCCTGAATAGTTGCCTCACGGGTACGCATACCACGGCCACGAAGTTCGTCGGTGAATTCAATAAGAAGAATACCGTTTTTAATAACGATTCCCGCCAGCCCGATAATACCTACCAGCAACATAATGGTGGCGATGGTCATACCTGTAAAAGCATAGCCCAGTAATACACCTATGATCGAAAAGAATATCTCTGTCAGTACAATGAAGGGTTTACTCAGGGAGTTAAACTGCAAAACGAGGATGAGGAAAATCAAACCCATTGCAAGCAGGAACGCATTAAGTAAAAATGAATTTGTTTCTGCTTCCTGTTCTCCCTGCCCGGTTTGACGGATAACCACGTCTTCCGGTACACGGTATTTCGATTTAAAATCAGACAGTTTCACGGCGAGTTGTTTGTTTACCTCCCCTACCATAGAAGGATCCAGCACATTGGATTGCAACTGGATGGTTCTTTTTACATTCTTCCTGGCGATGGCTCCTGAAGCATTTGTATAATCCACGGAGGCAACTGAACTTATAGGAATAGATTTTACCCGCATCGTATTCATGTCCATAAAAGTGATACGCATGTTCATCAGGTCGGTTATATTATTCCTCAACAGGTCTGTATACCTTACCTGTATCTTGTATTCGTCTTCTCCTTCCTTTAACTTACTTACTTCCTTACCAAATACTGCAGTACGTATTTCCATCCCTATCTGCCCGGTAGACAGTCCTTCCATCATAGCTTTTTCCCTGTCTACGTTGATGGTAATTTCCGGGCTGTTAAGATCCACATCGAGGCGCAGGTTTTCAATTCCATACACCTGGTTTGTATCCAGGTAATTGGCCAGGTTGCTGGCTACCTTTGCCAGCTCATCATAATCATCTCCTACCACTTCTATATTCACAGGTGGATCGGTGGGAGGACCTCCTTCTTCTTTTGTTACTTCTATACTTGCTCCCGGGATGCCTCCCATCTGCTGCCGGATGGCATCGATATAAAGCAGGGTAGGTTTGCCATCACGTTTTTCATATTCCACAAATGAAACCTGGATACGGCCCAGGTTAGGCCTTACGCTGCGGTTATTATCCCGTGGGTTGTTGGCACTGTTTGCCACATTAGCTATTATACTTTCTACAATACTTCCTTCAGTACCTGGCTTTTCTTTCTCCAGTACTTTATACACCCGCTGCTCCAGCACGTGGGTTACACTGTCTGTAGTTTTAATATTTGTCCCTGGCGGCATTTTTAAATACACATAAATAAAGTTGGGATCACCACTCGGAAAAAAGGTCATCTTATTACCACGCAACAGCAATAAGCCTACAGATACCGGGAACAGCAGGAACAACGATACCAGCATCCAGGCTGGCCGTTTTCCTTTTAAGACCCAGCGTAATAATCTTTCATACCGGTTCATGAGTGCCGGCAACACCCTGTTTTGAAAATAATGTATGATATCACGGAAAACAAAACGATTCAACACAGCGAGTAATGCCATGAAAATAAGGAAGTTTCCTACTGCCGGCCAGCCTGACAGGTGCATTAAAATTCCAAAAACGATAGCCAGCCAGAATCCCCATTTTTTAAAAATTTCCTTTTTAGGTTCTTCATACTCGCGCCCTTCGGGTTTCATAAAACTTACTGCGAATACCGGGTTAAATATGAAAGCGACAATGAGTGATGCTGCCAGGGTGAGTATAAGCATGACCGGTAGATAGATCATGAATTTACCAATGATACCTTTCCAGAATAACAATGGGAAGAAGGGCGCCAGGGTGGTGGCGGTACCGGCCAACACCGGGATAAATACTTCACCTGCCGCTTCTTTTGCACTTTTTACAATCGGCACTTTACCATTACGGAATATTCTGTGCGTATTTTCAATTACCACGATGGCATCATCCACGATAATTCCCAGCCCAAACAGCAGGGCAAAAAGTACAATAAAATTCAGGGTAATATTGGTACCGATTATCATATCGCCTAACGGCAGAAAAAGAAAGGCCACGAAGACACTCAAGGGTACACTGAGCGCCACGAAAAAGGCATTGGTAACTCCCATAAAGAACATCAGTACCAGCATAACCAGAATGAATCCAATCACAATAGTATTTACCAGTTCATTGAAAGAGGTGGCAGTTGCTTTACTTTGGTCGCCCGTAATTACTACGTTAAGATTTTTCGGCAGCTCTTCATCTGCTTTCATCTTGGCTACAATATCTTTTACTTTACCGGCGGCGCTGATCAGGTTTTCACCTGCGCGTTTTACAATATTGAGCGTAACCACATTTTTTCCATCAAGGCGGGCATAGCTTTCCTGGGTTTTGATGGTGTCTTTTAATTCAGCAATGTCGCGCAGGTACACGGTAGCTCCCTGTGAACTGCTTCTTACAATAATGTTCTGGAGATTCAATACACTGGTGAATTGTCCTTTGATTTTTAAAGTTCGTTTCATATTGCCCACTTCTATTAAACCACCGGTTATATCACGGTTTTCGCGGGATATGGCATTTTCAATATCCATGAAACTTACCCGGGCAGCCTGCATTTTATAGGGATCTACATTTACCTGAATCTCACGTTCGGGAGCACCTACGATTTCGGCGCGGGATATCTCCGACAACTCTTCAAATTTATCCTGCAGCTTATCGGCATACTGCTTCAGTTTTACCCCGTCATAATCGCCACTCACGTTTACGAACATGATAGGCATTTCGCTAAAAGCAAATTCCTGGGCATTGGGTTGGGTGGTAAGGTCATTAGGTAAATCACTCTGCGCCTTATCAATGGCATCTTTTACTTTTAGCTTTGCCAGTTCCGTTTTTACATCCGTATCAAACTCTACAATAATTAAACTGAAATCCGTTTGAGAAGTGCTGGTAATTTTTTTAACCTTGGCGCCACTGATTCCCTTTAATTGTTTCTCGAGGGGTCTTGTTACAAGGTTCTCAATATCCCGTGGTGAATTACCAACATACAAGGTGGTGATACTGATGGTAGGCACCACTATGTCAGGGAACTGTTCCTTCGGCATGGTGGTGAACTTCATTAAACCGTATAAGGTGATAAGTATGGCAATGATATAAATCGCAGTACGGTTATTAACCGCCCAGGTGGTGGGTTTGAACTCACGGGATTTTTCCTTGTTCCCTTTTAAAAACTCCATATTATCTATTTAATCCTTGAAGAAAAATCTATTAATTGGTGCCTATAGCCTGGCCTTCATAAATACCCTGGTAACCGCCGGTAACAAGCTGCTCGCCCGGTGCCAGACCGGTTTTAACTTCCACAATGTCGCCATACACTTCCCCGATGTTTATTGATTTTTTAACTGCCACAGTTTTGCCATTGCTGAGTTTCTGCATTACATACACATACTTTCCTGATTCGTCACTTTGTACCACGTTCACCGGTATTACTACCGCATTTGGTGCAGAGTAGTCCAGGATTTTCATGGTGGCACTCAGGTTAGGTTTTAAAGCAGCATTGAAAGGAATTTTTGCTTCTGCAATAAAACCACGTTGCGAGTTGTCGATTGATTGGCTGATACGGGACAAAGTGCTGTTTAATTTTAAGCCGGCGTCCGGTACCTGGATAACCACGGGAGTGCCGGTCTTCATACGGCCGATATAGTTTTCAGGAACGTTGGATACAATCTTCAGGCTGCTGGTATTGACAATTTTTATTTGCTGGGCACCAGGCGAAAACATTTCCCCTACATGCACATTTACCACATCGGCCACCCCGCTGACATCACTATATACATTGCTGGTATTAGCCTGTTCAATGGCTACCTGCACATTTCCCTGGGATGCCCTCAACTGGTTCTCCAGACCTTCTACGGCACTCCGGGTGCTGATGAGGTCCACTTCCGAACCAATGCCTTGATCCCACAGGTTTTTCTTACGCTGGTAAATATTTTTTTGCAGACTGAGCTGGGTTCTGATCACTTCCAGTCCCTGCCGTGCGGCGGCTACACTCTGCCGTGCAATGGCGTCATCGAGTTTTACCAGTAACTGCCCCTTGCGCACCTGGTCACCTGCATTTACATATAGGGCTTTAACCTGTCCACCCGCCCCACGGGGAGAGATAAACGAAATATTTTCTGCATCCACTTTACCCTGCAGGTCAATATAGTGTTGAAAATCCTGGGTGCTCACCGGGGTAACCGCAACAAGTTTCACCTTGCCTGAATTGCCGGATGCTGTATCTATACGGGCCAGTTCTGCTTCCAGCTTCTGAATCTCCGCTTCCGTTTTTGTTTTTTGAGCCTTCAGCTTTTCTATAGCTACTTTCTTTTCGGTAATGGATGATTGGGTATCCTTCTTACTTTGGCTGCACGATTGCACAAAAAGCAGGGAAAGAATGACGGCGCAGGTAGTAATTATTTGTTTCATCAGTTATGTGTTGTTCTATTAATTAAAATTTTCCGGTGGCTGATTCGTAATCGAGCCGCGCAATGATTGCATCATACATGGCACTGTAATAATTGGTTTGTGCTACACGTAATTCAGCCTGGGCATTATAAATTTCCTGGTTGCTGCCCAGGCCTGCTTCGTATTTTTTACGGGTGGTATTATATACTTCTTCTGCCAGCAGCATGTTACGTTTCTGGTTTTCTATTGTGGACAAAGCCGACCGCATATTGAGCCTGGCCGTGGCAAGGTCTTTATCCACAGAAGCCTTGAACTGCTCCAGGCTGTTATTTGATTTTTCAAGTTCAAGTTTTGCCTTTTCAATCCGTGCCCTGTGTGCGAAGCCCTCAAAGATGGGAACGTTCAAACGCAGGCCTACCAGTGAAGTGGCAAACCAGGGGCCTCCTTTAAAGAAATCAAAACTGGTCCGCTGCGCATTCTTGCTGTAATTTGCAAAAGCAGAAAGGGTGGGTAGGCGGGAGAGTTTATATCTTTTTACGTTGTAACGGCCAAGGGTAATAGCTTCGTTCAGCAATTTAAATTCCTGGCGGTCGGCATAATTAAAAGCAGTATCCAGCAAATTATTCTTCAGGTCCTGTTCTGAAATTGAATCAACCAATTCCAGCCTTTCTGACTGGGGCATATTCAGCAGGAATTTCAATCCTGCATTTCCGGCTTCCAGGCGGTTATCAATCCGTACTTTTTCAGTGTTGAGATTATTCAGTTGTACGCTTATCTTATCTACATCCAGTTTTTCGGTAAATCCGTTCTTAAAAATCTCGCGGGTATCATGGAGTAATTTTTCAAACCGCTCGATATTGGCATTTACAGAGCCCATCTGCTGTCGACCCACTACTAGCTGGTAATATATTTTCTGCACATTTATTTTAATCTGTTCTTTTGTGACTTCCGCCTGTATCTCCCTGAAGCGGATAGAGGATGCACGTGCCTGCAGGCCCACAAAAACCTGCCCGTCGAATAAAAGCTGGGATACATCTAAACCTCCGTTCATATTATATTTTGTACCAAATTTTATCGGGTAAAAAGTTCCGGGAGCGCCGCCATTGAATTCAGCTGGTATAAGACTGGTAGGTATTTCAAGGTAGTCGGTAAGCGAACCCGAGGCTTTAACCTGCGGGTAGGCGGCAGCGGTGATCTCGCGGTTACTTTGTTTTTGAATCTGGATATCCAGTAAAGCATTTCTCACCTGTACCGAATTGGTCATTGCGTAATCCACTGCCTGTTTCACGGTAAAACGGTTCACTTTCTGTGCGGCAGCACTCAACATCATGTTCGTTGCGGTTACCAGAAGCAAAAAGTATTTTACTGAATTTCTCATTCCTGCTTTTTATTAGGTGTGATGTGTTTAATATTAGATTCGGCGAGGTATCCGTTTACTAATTCATATCCTTTGGCTGTCACCAATCCATATAAAAAATGAATAATCACCTGTTTTTCAATTTCTACCAGGGAGGAACCTGAATGCTTTACAAAATCAGGGTTAAAGGGAATGAACATACTTTCTACCCTGAACCTGGCCATTACTTCTACGTTTATCCCCGAGCGGTACAATCCTTCCCTTATGCCACGCTCAATGTTGTGCCGGATCATACTCAACAAAAAATCATTTTTATGCGCTAAAAAATGTTGAAAGGCCTTCTGGTGGTAACGCTGCAGGTCAAATAATACCGAGGGATTCATTGATTGAACAATTTCGGTGGCCATATCCATTGCCAGCAACATTTCGTGCACCGCATTACCTGATCTTTCCCGGTCGGCATTACAAAGTCCCTGGTTGCGGCTGATCATTGTAAGCACAATAGCAGTCACTAATTCATCTTTGTCTTTAAAAAACTGGTAAATGGTTTTTTTGCTCATGCCAAGTCCCGAAGCAATATCATCCATGGTGATACTACGTATGCCATATTTCATGAGCAGGTCATGCGCAACCTGCTGAATCCTGTCCCTGGTACTTATTTCTGTCATGGAGCGCAAAACTAAGGAAACTTTCAATGTAACCAAAGTTTCCATGCTGATTTATTTTTATTTGATGGATGGACCCATTTTGTTAGGCATAAGGGGTGGTTGCAATACTTACCTTTGAATTTCAATTGATTTAATCATGGAAAAAAGAAATGACCTCAGACGTGTATTCCAGTATTTTTTACAGGGATTATTAATTTTAGCCCCGATTTTCATCACTTTTTATGCGCTTTTTTGGGTTATCACTACCATAGATAGTTGGGTACCGCTGTTTAGCACCCAGGATGAGCAGGGAAGGGTTCATGTACAGAATTATGGCCTCGGTTTCATAATGGTATTGGCATTTATTATTACCCTTGGCTATTTCAGCTCATTTTTTATTACAGCACGCCTGGTAAGTTTCCTTGACCGGATGATGCAAAAGGCACCTGGGATCAAACATATTTATTCTACTACCCGCGACTTTTACGAGGCATTTGCAGGTGATAAAAAGAAATTCACCCAGAATGTACTGGCCAATGTGGATGACAATGATGTGTGGCGGATGGGGTTTATCACAAAAGAGGATATGACGGAATTCGGTTT
>JBKJUT010000046.1:0-6783 GCA_046590515.1 Ferruginibacter sp. | reverse complement strand
TGTAGTTTGTATACCGGGAGCGATGCAGGATCTCCATAATTATAGAGTTGGGTAGTGCGGATATTATTCACCCACACTTTTTCCTGTGCCCGGGCATTCCCGGAAAGCCCCCACAGGCATACTAATAAATAAAAGGGAAAAACAACAAACTTCATCTAATGGCTTAATTAATTACTTTTGAAAAAGGGTAGGCAAAAAAACTGTATTACTCTTACATTTTAATGGCTCATACAACCGATTTAAAGATACCAAATAATTGCCTTTGAATGTTCCTGTATTCATAGCAAAACGGATCGCTACAGTCAGGCAGGCTACCTTTTCACGCTTCATAATCAGGCTGGCCATAGGCGCCACGGCCCTTAGCGTGGCAGTTATGATAGTGGCTTTAAGTTTTGTTAATGGTTTCCAGCGGGAAATAAGTAACAAAGTTTTTAGTTTTTGGGGGCATATACGCGTACAGCAAAACCTGGATGACAGGGTGAATACAGCCGAAGAATATCCAATATACCGGAACGATACCATTGAAAAATATCTGTCTAGCCTGCCTGAAGCAGCCAGCGTAGAAAAATTCGCCACTAAATCTGCCTTTTTAAAACATAATGCCGGCCTTGAAAGCGTATTACTCAAAGGACTGGATAAGGATTTCCAATTTTCGAGGTTACAACCATTCCTGCAGGAGGGGAAGTGGCTGCAATTCCGCGACAGCGGCTACAGCAACGGAATAAATATAAGTACATATACTGCCCGGCAACTGGAAGTAAAAGCCGGGGACAGTCTACTGGTTTTCTTTTTCCGCAGCGACGGGTACAAGGTAGCCAGGCGTCTACACATAAGCGGTATATTCAAGACCGGGATAGAACAATACGATAAACATTTTGCCTTTTGCGATATAAACCTCATACGCAGGTTAAATAACTGGGAGCCGGACCAGATAGGTGGTTATGAAATATTTTTAAAAGATTACCGGCTAACTGACAGCCTTACCCGCCGTATTTATGAAGGTCTGCCTCTCCCTGCCTGGTACAGCAAAAGTATACGTGAAATTCAACCCGACATTTTTGACTGGCTCAACCTGCAAGGACAGTTAAAAAATATTCTGATTGTCATCATGATGATTGTAGCAGCAGTTAACCTGATTACCTGCCTTATAATACTGGTGCTTGAGCGAACCCGTATGACAGGAATTTTAAAAGCCATAGGTGCCACCAACTGGCAATTGCAACAGATTTTTCTGTTCAACACTGTTATAATCGCCTTTATTGGTATTACGATCGGCACTTTATTGGGCCTGGGTGTTTGCTGGCTGCAGGAAAAAACGGGTTTTATCACACTAAATGAAGAAGCATACTTTATAAACGTAGCACGTGCCGAGGTAATCTGGTGGCAGGTGGTAGCGGTAGACGTCATTACCCTGGTTATTTGCCTGGCTACCCTGGTAATCCCGACTTTTCTTATAAGAAAAATCAGCCCCGTAAAAGCAATCAGGTTCAGTTAGTACTACTCCCGGCGGTCATGGCATATAAGATGATACCAGCGGCCACGGCAGCATTCAGGGATTCAGCATTCCCAAAACCCGGGATTGCTACCTGGTAATCTGCCCTGTCACTTAAAACTTTACTGATACCTTTTGATTCATTGCCAATGATGAGAATTCCTTCAGTAATCTGGCGGGGCTGCAGCAGGCTTCCTCCTAACGTCGCCGCATAGGTCCGGATATTCTTATGTTTTACCAGGAATTTATCCAGGTCGCTGTAAAGGATATTCACATTGCCCAGGCTGGCCATTGTACTCTGCACTACCTTTGGATTATACATATCAACCGTTCCAGGAGAGCAGACCAGGTTAGTGATACCGAACCAATCGGCCGTGCGTATGATAGTGCCGAAGTTCCCGGGGTCACTGATATCATCCAGCATAAGCGTGAGTTTTCCGGTAAGGTCCGGTTTATCAAAATCTGTTTTTTTATGAAACTCGCCTACAACCTGGTTAGGTGAAGAAAGCAAGGCAATTTTTTCAAGCTCAAATGTTTCTACTTCAGTTAATTTTCCCTTGCAGGCACTTAACAGATCATTTCCTGCCTGGCTTATCCATTCCCGGGTTGCAAAAACCTGTTTACATTCAAACCGGCGACCGGCAATTAATTCTCCCACCACCTTAGGGCCTTCGGCCATAAAAGAACTGTGTTCATCCCTGAATTTTTTGTGCTGTAAACTTTGAATATATTTGATGATGGATTTGCTTAACATGGCCGGGAAATTTTGGAATTGTACTGCATTATTTAATCAACGGCAATATAAATTAGCGTTCAGTGTTTCATTGGTTTTTTTAACATCGTGCACCTCCAGCCGCTTTTCAGCCTTAACCAATATTAAAAAACCTCCTGAAAACAAAGTATATCTTGTTAAGAACAGCTTCGAAGTTAAGGGAGGTAATTTTAATAAACTGGAAAAGGAAGCTGTGATCCAGCGGTTGGAAGGGCAATTGGATGACAGTTCTAAATTAACCACGAGAAGTGAATGGATACTTCTTACAAAAATAATCAGGCCACCAGCATATGACAGCGGATACTCCGGTATCTCGGCAAAAAATATGCAGGCTTCTATGTTCCACCTGGGCTATTATGACGCTAAAGTTACTTTTAAAGCAGACACAAATCGCCATCAGGTTCATGTTACCTATATTGCAGAAGCCGGCCGCCCCACCCTTATCGATACTGTCAGTTACCGCCTGCGTTCTCCTGACCTGCAGGCCCTCGCTTTAGGGGCGCGAAGGCAGGCGTTGTTAATAAAAAACAGGCCGGTTACCAAGTTGGCAGTATTGGGAGAAATCGGCCGGTTGGTTGATACTTTTCGGAATAATGGCTATTATAAATTTACCGCTGCAGAGCTGAAAGTAAGAGGGGATACTACCATTGAAGCCTTGACCTCTGTTACTGATGATCCATTTGAGCAATTAAGATTACTGGCTCTGGCACAGCAACAACGTGATTCCCCAACAATCAAACTTGGCATTGTATTAAACCCGCCGGCTGATACCAGCAAGCTGGAGAAATTTTATATTAACCGGATCTATATCCTGCCTGATTTCCGCACAGGAGATAACCTGACTGATACTAATGTAACGGAAATTACCACCCGAAATTATATTATCCGTTACCACGATAAACTATTTAAAAATGCCTTCCTGGCCAGGAACCTATCCCTGCAACGCGGCAGCCTGTACAGCCAGCAGGAATATTACAAAACAGTCAATAACTTTTCTATTAAAGGAGTGTGGCAAAGTATAAACATCAGGTTACAGGAAGTAGCAGATACGACCGGGCTGGTTGACATGATTATTGAATTGATACCAGGTAAAAAGTTCGGATTTGAAGCATCCATCGAGGCGAGTTATTCCGCTACCAGTAATACGACTGCAGCCCTGGCTGGTAACTTATTCGGGGTTTCGGGTAGTATATCTTTACTTAACCGCAATTTTGGTAAAGAAGCTATCCGTATGACAAACACTTTCCGGGCCGGGATAGAACTGAATAATAATGCCCGAGCCGCTAACACCAGGCTGGTAAATTCCCGCGAGGTAAGTTATGGAAACAATATTGTATTTCCCAGGCTGGTACAACCTTTCCCGGGTTTGCTGCATCTTTTTTCAAAAAGTTTCCGGCCTAAAAGCGCAGAATCATTTATTAGTACCAACCTAAGTTTCAACAACCGGCTTGATCTGTTTAACCTGCAGTCTGTAAACCTCGGCTTTGGCGCCAGTCTTCTTACCAATAAAGACTGGAAGATCACGTACCGGCCGGTAAACGTAGAGTTCAGCTATTTATTCAATCAAACAGACAGCTTTAAAACTATATTAAAAAACATTCCTTTCCTGCGCTACTCTTATAACACCGCATTAATCATTGGTATGAGTGGTGGTATCTCCAAAATCTGGAACAGGGTTGGCCTGCTATCAACTGTATCGCGTGAAAGCGTGCTCAAATTCAACATTGAAGAATCCGGGATGACATGGGGAGCAATTCCCTTATTGAAAAAGTATAAACGTAAATATATAAAGGCAGACGTGGAATACAGGAGAACACTTCAATATAAAAAAACTGCCCTTGCCATGCGTGGCTTTCTGGGTATGGGGTTGGCGTTTGGTTCAGATACAACCCTCCCGTTTTTTAAACAATTTTTCGGTGGAGGTAGTAACAGTATGCGTGGCTGGCCGGTGAGAGGTATCGGGCGGGGCTCACAAAAACTGGTTGATTACCGCTTAAATATTTTCAACGACCGCACGGCAGATATGCAGTTTGAAACCAACCTGGAATACCGGTATGATATTGCGCGTATCATTCCTAACACACTCACGTTAAGGGGTGCACTATTTACGGATATCGGTAATATCTGGAACCTGCGAAATTCCAATCCTGACGGCAGCCGGGACAGTACCCAGTTCAGGCTTAAAAATTTTTATAAGGAGTTAGGCCTGGCAGCAGGCACCGGTTTCCGGTTAGATTTTAATTATTTTATCCTCCGGTTTGACCTGGGCTTCCGTTTCAAGCGGCCGGAGTTGAGCAATATTAATAATGGCTGGCAGGCGCCAAAAATCAGTTTTAATGATTTTATTCCCAAGATCATAGGCCGGAGTGAAGCCAACCGCCGGTGGCGTTACGAGAATTTTAATTTTACCATTGGAATCAGTTACCCTTTTTAATCCTGAGCGGCAGACAATTCAGCCAGGAATTCTTCCATGCCCAGGCCGGCTGACACTTCAAACTCCCCGATTCTTGTACGTCGAAGGCTGCCTAAATGACCTCCACATCCGAGAGCAGCCCCGAAATCATGGGCGATGCTGCGTATGTACGTTCCCGTTGAACATACTATCCGAAACTGAACTTCGGGAAGTGCTATGCCTGTAATTTCAAAGCGGTAAACAGTTACCTGGCGGGCCTGTAATTCCACTGCTTCTCCCCTGCGCGCCAGTTCATAGGAGGCGGTGCCGTTTTTTTTAATAGCAGAATAAACGGGCGGGAACTGGTGGATTTCACCCGTAAATAATTTAGCCTGTGTTTCCAGGTCTTCACGGCTGAATAACGGAACTTCTTTTTCCTGTTCCGGCAAACTTTCAAGGTCGTAAGTGGGAGTTACAGATCCCAGTATGATAGTACCTGTATATTCTTTTTCACGGGCCATGTATTCATTGATCTTCTTGGTAAACTTTCCTGTACATACAATCAATAGCCCGGTTGCCAATGGATCTAAAGTGCCGGCATGTCCTACTTTTTTTATCCGCAGGCTGTTTCGGATTTTCCTGACTACATCAAATGAAGTCCAGTGAACCGGCTTATCTACAAGGATTACTTTACCATCTTCGTAGGTACTCCGAAGTGCCTCTGTAATCTGAACAGGCGCATTGCGTTCAGGAACAGGTTGATCACCGAATATTTTTTCTTTGTGTTTTCTATAATAAGAACCTTTCGCCAACGAAAAATTTTTGAATGTGATTTTAAATGCCTGATATTAATAAGCACGCGCAAATAAAACCCGCTGGGTGCTCTTAGCTCCACTTAAGATGCATACACCATCTTCCTGTGGATTGTGTAACGGGATACAACGGATAGTCGCTTTAGTCAGTTCTTTAATCTTTTCTTCTGTTTCAGCGGTACCGTCCCAATGGGCAGATACAAACCCGCCTTCCCCATCCAATAATGCAATAAATGTATCCCAGTCATTGGCTTCGTTAGTATGAGTTTCCCGGAAATCAAGCGCTTTATTAAAAATATTCTGCTGGATTTCTGCAAGCAGGTTATTGATAATTTCTGCCAAACCGCCGATAGCATAAATCTTCTTTTCTTTCGTGTCCCGTCTGGCTACTTCTACTACGTTATTCTCAATATCTCTTAACCCAAGGGCTATCCGAACAGGCACTCCTTTCAGTTCATGCTCAGCAAATTTCCATCCGGGCCTTGCATTGTCATTGTCATCATACTTTACCCGGATACCAAGAACCTTCAAGGAAGTAATTATTTCGTTTGCACGAGCATCTATAGCCGGCTTACTTTCCTCTCCTTTGTAGATAGGAACCAGTACCACCTGGACAGGTGCAATTTTTGGCGGCATGATGAGCCCCTGGTCATCACTGTGCGCCATGATCAAAGCACCGATCAAGCGGGTAGACACTCCCCAGGAAGTAGCCCATACATATTCCAGTTTATTTTCCCTGTTCATAAACTGTACATCAAAAGCTTTTGCAAAATTCTGACCCAGGAAATGGGATGTTCCGGCCTGCAAAGCTTTGCCATCCTGCATTAACGCTTCAATACAATAAGTATCTTCTGCGCCGGCAAAACGTTCGCTGGCAGTTTTTACACCCCTTACAACCGGTACTGCCATGTATTCTTCCACGAAGGTCGCATACACATCAATCATCTTTTCAGTTTCCTCCACAGCTTCCTGTTTAGTGGCATGGGCGGTATGCCCTTCCTGCCATAGAAATTCAGCTGTTCGCAAAAATAACCTGGTGCGCATTTCCCAGCGAACCACGTTGGCCCACTGGTTAATTAAAAGTGGTAAGTCGCGGTAAGACTGGATCCATCCTTTATATGTATTCCAGATGATAGCTTCACTGGTAGGCCGAACCACTAATTCTTCTTCCAGTTTCGCATCCGGGTCTACAATAAGCTTTCCTTTATTATCGGGATCAGCTTTCAATCTGTAGTGTGTAACAATCGCGCATTCTTTGGCAAATCCTTCCGCATTTTTCTCTTCTGCTTCGAACAGGCTTTTAGGAATGAACAAA
>JBKJUT010000287.1:0-4022 GCA_046590515.1 Ferruginibacter sp. | reverse complement strand
AAAAAAGCAATCTATAAAACGCAAAGGCTGATCCGATGCATTCCAAAAGGAATGAACAATTCCACGGGGGCGAAAGTTCCATCCACCGGCCTGTACTTCATAAACCTCTTTGCCGATCATAACTGTAGCTGTTCCTTCCAATACATACATTAATTCATCCAGGTCCTTATGTATATGGGGTGAAGGCCCCATCTGTCGGGGACCTACTGCCACTTCTACGTTTGATAATTGCTTGCCTGTGCGGTCCGACCGTATGATAGTGCGAATATCCACGTTCCCTGGTCCGGGTGCTAACGCACTAACGGGTGGAATATAAAATGGTTTCGATTTATGTTGAGATTTAGTTTGACCAACAGTTGATAATGTGGGAAGGTTGAGCATAGAAAAACCAAGGATGCTCATTGATAAAAATTGCTTTCGTTCCATTAGAATGATTTTTGGTGAAGAATTTGAATACAAACCTATACCTGCCTTTCCATTCATTACTGGTAAAAAAGTGACTAATTAACTGGAGTATAATAGTCCGAAAGTTCTTTCAGGAGAACGGCTTTCAATTTCAAACATTTTTGGCGGGGTTTGCATGGTGAACTCCTTAAAATCCCGCACAAGGTGCTGGTAATCGTTATATCCTGTATGAATTGCAATGGTAAGCCAATCTGTGCCAGGGCTTCGCAATTTCATACGCAATGCTTTATCAAACCTTATTATCCTTTCGAATTTCTTAGCATGAATACCCACCCGTTGCTCAAATTTCCGGATAAACTGGCGCGGACTGAGGCATGCCTGGCTGGCCAGCCAGTGAACAGGTGCGTGTTGATTACTGTACAAAATAAATGAGGGAATTTTGTCGATAGGTTCGGAGTTTTTAAACGAAAGCATATTTATTCTTGACCGCAGGAACCCTTCTATAACCTGTACGATAATGGGCAGATCATTAAGTTCATTTAACTGTTCACAAACTACCTTGATATCATTTCCCCAAATATCTTCAGCATTTATAAAGGTATTTGTTAATTGCTCTATAGGGAAACGGAGTAACTGGTATAAGGCGGCAGGTTGCAAGACTACTTTGATGGCGAGAAAATCGTTGCCGCCAAACCTGTAAAGCGGGAGAGTATGAATGCCATTAATAACGCAGGCAGGATAAGTTTCTTTGCAGGAAGAACCGGTAAAGGCAAAAGTCTGCGTATCCCTGGGATAAAAAGTAATGGAATGTTCGGGCCTTGGAAGGTGAAACTTTACCGGTGGTTCAACTCCTTTTTCAAAAATAAAACGGAAGACCTGGATTTTGCGGACAAAATTTTCTAATGCCGGGTCAGGCTTGATATCTTGTAAAAGTACCGGTATCATAAATTAAACAATACTATAAAGGACGGCATTCATTTTAATATAAATTCAATTCAGGAGCATTTTATTTAAATGTAGATTGCCAGGTAGTTGACGGTACCTGGATTTCAATTAATAAGTGCTGGCAAATAGTTTAATGACAGTTAGATCAAGCCCCCTCGATTAGTTTGTCTATATCAAATTTTTTCATTTGCATAAAGGCTTTCATGGTTCGATCCCTTTTTGCCGAATCGCTCATTAAATCCCCCAGGATGCTGGGCACAACCTGCCAGGATACTCCGTATTGATCTTTAAGCCAACCACACTTACCTTCTGAACCACCCGCTGTGAGTGCATTCCAGTAATGATCAATTTCTTCCTGGTTATCACAATTGATGACAAAAGATACAGCCTCATTAAATTGATATTGCGGTCCGCCGTTTAATCCCATATATTTCTGACCGTTTAATTCAAACATGACTACCATTGGATTTTCTGATAATATTCTGGAACCGGGAAAAATGGCACAATAATGCGCAGCAGCTTCTGCGGCTTTTCCATCAAACCACAGGCAAGGATACAAAGGTTGGGGCATACATTTTAATTAAGTATTATGAATAAAGATTAATCATTTCAATTGGTTTACAAATTCATCACTTTGCAACACTAACTGTCTTTTTTTACCAATAAATATTGACAGTCTGTGTGGTGTTGCACAACAGGCATGCCTGCAAAATCCACATTCTTAATTTTGATTTTTAAAAAAATACCTGAACCCATTAGCCACAGCCTGGTGCAATATAGTTGCATGATCTTCTTCAGGCAGGTAATCAAAAAATACCTGGACCTGCTTATTACGAAACTGTTTTATTTTTTCTGCAAGTACATTCGCATCTACTTCCATAACCCTGGGATTAGCCGTAGGTGTTAGCCCCTCTTTCCCTACGCCCACGTAAACACGGGTAGGAGAGGTGACAGGCGCAGGATCCATGTTTAATAATGAACCATTATCCCACCAAAGACTTGGACTTACAATAAAATAGGTATTGAACAGGCCTGGTTTTTTCAATAAAATCTCTGCTGCCAGTAAGCCACCTAATGATTGACCGATAAGGGTTTTGCCTTTGCTGCTTTTATAATTCTTTTCAATAAAAGGCTGTAACTCTTTTTCGATAAAAGCAATGAAACGGTCAGAATGCCCGGTTGTAGGATAGTTTTTCCTGTCCTTTTCAATAGTGGTTGGAAAAGTGAAATCTCTGCGGCGGTCCACAGTAGCAATACCCACTACAATAGATTTTGGAATTTGCTGTATCCATTCAAAGGTGTTGAATTGAACCAAGCCAACTATATGTATGAAATCTTCATCCGCAGATCCGTCCAGTAAATAAATTACGGGGTAAGTCATCGTATCCTTTTCATTGTAGCCTTCCGGTAAATAAATATTCAGAATCCTTTTTTCTGAAAGTTCTTTTGACTGAAGTTCCTCGATTCTGCCTAATATAAAAGGCCTGGTACCATTCGCAGGTGCTTTGGATACCTGCGCTAATGTGGTTGTGCCTGCCAGCAATAGTAAATAACAAAGAAGGGTCTTCATCAGGCCGCGTTTTTAAATGAAATACAATTTACGGAGAAAGACCATCACCTCAAAGGCTACATTTGCCTGTCATACATTTATTCAGGATTTAAGCCATCCCGTTATGCTTAAGCGGGGTTTGTGAGAACATAATACTTCATGTTCCATTTCACTGCTTCTAAAGAAAACGCTCTTACCGTTGAGGGGAGAAATAAATTGAGGTATTAAATCCTGGTAAATACAGAGTTCACCACCATCACCGTGCTGCCAGTTGTCATTAAGATATATCACCATAGAAAATTTCCTGCTGTCATTGTGACGAAACTGGTCTATGTGCTTTTTATATGAATCGCCTTTTTCATAAATGGTATAATGGAATTCATAGCCAGTGATCCCGGTATAACAGGTTTCGTTGAGGAAAACAATAAATTCTTCTACCAGGTCTAAAAACGTGTTTTCATACTCATTATTATGATCCCGGTCCAGCCAATGTATCCGGTCTGTCCTGTAAAGATTTCCGTGTATTAACTTATTGGTATCGCCGGTGCCCGCCCTTACTAATTCATTGTTTTTTTGTAACCTGAGCAGGTTTTTTTTCAAATGGAACGAAAGGTCTTTTGTTAGAAAATTTTCGGCTATCCCTATTCTGTCTGCAATAAAACTATCGATGAGTGTATTAAAGATCTGGTGCAATTACAAAATTAATGCTGAAAGGCAGGTGCCCAATTCGCAGGAAGGTAGACCTATTGCAATCATTTAATTAGGTAGTACCCTTTTTAGAGTGTGAATTTCAGGAATTGCCTGTTAACGGATAAGCAACCTTCATTCTTTCATGGATAAAGTTCCGTGCTGACTCTATATCGGGCTGTTGCTAATAAAACACCAGGTATCTATCGAACAATGGAATAACAAACTCTGCCTGCTCAATTCCAATTTTGATAATGTGCATGTGTAGAAATTGTGTAACCAATCTGAAATTGCCTGGAGGAGGAAATTAGGATAGTAACTGTACAAAAAAACCACCTACTTGTTTTACTTCATCTACCAGGTGAATTTCGTAAATCCAGAAACGTTCCAATCCGTTTCTATCAGGCTCATTCATTCGTTGGTGATTATCCGGGTG
>JBKJUT010000106.1:0-5947 GCA_046590515.1 Ferruginibacter sp. | reverse complement strand
CTTAAATGTAATAAGAGGCAGGATGGGACCAAAAATTTCTTCCTGCATGGCGGCTCCAGTGGTGGATCCCTCTATAAGGGTTGGAGAAATATATGATGTGGTACGATCCGTTTTGCCACCTTCAAGTATAGTGGAGCGGTCAAGGATACCTTGCAACCGGTCAAACTGTTTTTCATTTATGATGCGGCCAAAATCAGCACTCTGGCTGGGTTCTTCACCAAAAAAAAGGGTAATTGTCTTTTTTATTTCACTTACCAGTTCGGCTTTAACTGATTCATGCACCAACACATAATCCGGTGCCACACACATTTGCCCGGCATTAGAAAACTTTGGAAGCGCAATGCGTTTAGCGGCAACCGGTATGTTGGCATCAGCCTCCACTATGCAAGGACTTTTCCCTCCGAGCTCCAGGGTTACCGGTACCAGGTTTTTTGCTGCAAGCTGGTACACAATTTTTCCAACGGCTGTGCTGCCGGTATAAAACAGGTGGTCAAATACAAACTGATCCATTAATTGAGGTACAACCTCTGCCCCGTCTCCTTCTGTGAATAAAATATAATTTGCAGGAAACGTTTCAGAAATAATTTTTTTCATAACAGCGGAAGAGGCCGGTGCAAGTTCAGGTGATTTCAACACCACGCAATTGCCTGCCGCAATGGCTCCTACCAGGGGAGAAAATAATAACTGGAAGGGATAATTCCAGGGGCCGATAATCAACACGACCCCTAATGGTTCACTCATAATATAACTGCGCGAAGGAAAATTTAAAAGATTAGTAGATACCTTTTGAGGACGGATCCATTTTTTTATTTGTGCCAGAGCATTATTAATTTCTGCAAGTACAAAACCGCTTTCTGTAACCCAGGTTTCTTCTGCACTTTTACCGAGATCCTCGTGCAGAGCAGAGAATATCGCTTTTTCATTATTAAGTATTGCTTGCTTCAGATTTTTCAATTGTGTCTGCCGGAAATCTACAGATCGGGTCTCCCCGGAATCGAAGTAGTTACGTAAAGCCTGGAGTTCTTTGTGAAAGGTCATTCACTTAATTTTGTAATTAAAGTTAGTTACAAATATATGAGTGATGAAAAGTACATGCAGCAAGCCCTGTTACAGGCCCGCCAGGCTTATGAAGCCGCAGAGGTACCGATAGGTGCTGTGGTAGTTTTGAATGGACAAATCATCGCACGTGCCTATAACCAGGTGGAACTGCTGAACGACAGTACGGCCCATGCAGAAATACTGGCTCTTACCACCGCTTACAATTCCCTGGGAAGTAAATATTTGCCCGATGCTACGTTGTTTGTTACTGTGGAACCCTGCCTGATGTGTTGTGGTGCTTTGTTTTGGAGCAAGATCGGCAGGGTGGTATTTGGTGCATTTGATGAAAAAAACGGGTATCGGAAAATGACAAGCCCTAATCACCCTTTTCACCCTAAGACACAGGTAGAAGGTGGGATACTGGCGGAAGAATGCGGGCAATTGATGAAGGATTTTTTTATGGAAAGGAGAAAATGATCCTGTTGCCAATTTATATTTAGCCGTAAGTCAACATATGGCTTTAATTTTGCGCCTACATATAAGTTTCACACTATAAATTTTTGATTATGGCATTTACATTAGCACCCCTTCCTTATGCATACGAAGCGTTGGAACCGCACATCGATACTTTAACGATGCAGATCCACCACGATAAACATCACCAGGCTTATGTTGACAACCTTAATAAAGCAGTTGCCGGCACAGATAATGAAACAAAAAACCTCGAAGACCTTTTAAAAAATGCGGGCAGTCTGACTCCGGCCATCCGAAATAACGGTGGCGGACACTGGAACCACACCTTCTTCTGGGAAAGCCTGGCAGCCAATGCTGGAGGCTCCCCGTCAGGAGCGCTGTCTGAAGCTATTAACAGTGCTTTTGGTTCGTTTGATGCATTCAAAGAAAAGTTTAACCAGGCGGGTATGACCAGATTCGGAAGTGGCTGGGCCTGGCTGGTTTCAAACAATGGAAAACTGGAAGTTACTTCCACCCCTAACCAGGATAATCCGTTGATGGACGTGGCTGAAATTAAAGGAACGCCGCTATTAGGAGCAGATGTGTGGGAACATGCTTATTATCTTAAGTACCAAAATAAACGTGCCGATTACCTGGCTGCCTTCTGGAATGTAGTAAACTGGAAGAAAGTAAGCGAGAGGTTCGAGGGCAACAAATAAATATGTAATCTATGGCAGGGGGTCATAACCATGGCCCCCCCATGGATTGCACCGCACTATACGCTTGAGGGTTAACCAGGAACCTTTCAAAGGTCCATACCGTGTAAATGCTTCAATCCCGTATTGTGAACAGGTGGGTGTATACCTGCATTTACTCCCCAGCCACGGGGAGATGGCTATTTGGTAAAGCCTGATCAACAGGATAAAGGGCAGGCTAAGGTAATACTGCAGTTTTTTCATCCGTTATTTTTACCAGCTTATTTAATAGGGTTCCCGTTTTTTCATACACCAGTTCATAGGCAGGTACTTCTTTGCCGGTGAAGAGAATAAAAATAATCAATGATTTACCGGTAGCTACCAGGTGATCCTTGAGTGTATTTTTCTGCAGCCGGTATGCTTCCCGTATAAGACGTTTTATCCTGTTCCTGTCTGTAGCTTTTTTATGATACCTGCTGCTTACGCCTACACCTGCTTTCAGAGGAGCCCCGGTTTCCAGCAACAGCCATGAAGCTTTCAGTGGGAAATCAGACACACTCCGTCCTGACCGGAACAATTTCTCAATTAATTTCCGGCTTTTAAGTTTATCCTCCTTTCCATAAAAAAAACGTGCTGTTGTATTCACTGTACTAAATTAAAAAAGCTCCCGAATCGGGAGCTAATATAAGTTTTCTCTTCAGCAATGCTGAACAGCGAAATTATTTTATTTCTTGGAACCGTGCTCATCAGAAACTGTCAGCTTATGACGACCTTTTGCCCTGCGGCTGGCTAAAACCTTGCGGCCATTAGCATCCTGCATACGGCGGCGAAATCCATGAACTGATTTTCTGCGTCTTGTATGGGGCTGGTATGTTCTTTTTTTTCCTGGCATCTTATTTAATTTTTCCTTTTACAAATGTTGTTAATTGTATTTCCAAGCAAGGCACCATCCCCGCTTATTGTGAAAGGACGGCAAAGGTATAGGAATAATAACAGATGGAAAAATGATTTATAAAAATTCTGCACTTCAATCCCTGGCCTCGCCGGCAATATCAGCATAGCCGGAAGAGATGGAATCTCCATAAAATTGGCTCCCTTTAGTATTGAAATCCAATGTGTCTCCCGTAGTGAAAAATCTGTGGATACCGGCTTTGGTAATTTGACTATCCATTTCTGGATGATTATCAAGGTATTGTCTTAAACTCCTGGCAATTATTTCTCCCTGGCTTATAACCTGGATACCGCCAGGTAAATGTGCCTCTATTTTACTTACCAGCAATGGATAATGAGTGCAGCCCAGCAAAATGGTATCTATATTACGATCTTGATCGAATAGCTGTTTTACATGTTTTGAAACAAAAAAATCTGCCCCATCCGAAAGATGTTCATTGTTTTCTATCAATGGCACCCACATAGGACAAGCCTCTTGAGACACATTAACCCCGGGGGCGTATTTTGCCATTTCCAGGAGATAGGAACCCGATTGAACCGTACCGGGAGTTCCGAAAATACCTACATGCCCTGACGCGGAAAGGCTCCCAATTACTTCAGAGGTAGGCCGGATGACACCTAATACCCGTTTAGCAGGATCAATACCGGGCAGGTCATGTTGCTGGATGGTACGTAAAGCTTTGGCTGAGGCTGTGTTACAAGCAAGGATAACAAGGGGACATCCCTGGCTGAAAAACCAGCGCACGCATTGAAGGGTGTATTGGTAAACAGTTTCAAAACTGCGGGTGCCGTACGGTGCCCGGGCATTATCTCCCAGGTACAGGAAATCATGCGAAGGCAACTCTTTTGTAAGTTCCTTCAGGATGGTCAACCCTCCATAACCACTATCGAATACACCAATCGAATGATTATTCATTGTTCAAAAATAACAAAGCCATCCAACTTTATCGAATTGGATGGCTTTATAATAAATGTAAGAATTAGTTTTTTGCTTTAGGAGCCGGCATTTTCTGTGCAGGAATATCTTTAATGCCAAGCTTCTTCTTTACCAAAGGAAGAATATCATCACCCGGAGGGCCTACCAAAACTGAGTTAGCATCTAATACATATGCATAACCATTGTCTTTGGCTGCACCGGCAATTGCTTCCTGGGCTTTGGTGCGCAATGGTATAACTTTTTCCTGGGCTTTAGCCTGGTACAATTGCTGTGCCTGCTCGTTCCAGTTTTGCACACGCTGGTATAACTGAATTAATTCACCTCTCTTGATCTCTTTCATACTGGCACTCAGCTTAGCTGAATCCTTCACAAACAAGCTGTCCTTTAAACCAAGATCTTTCATCATATCCTGGCCTTGTTGAGCAAGTGAAGCCTGGTAATCTTTCAACTCAGCATCTATCTTTTCTGCTTCGGGCATTAAACCGATCAGTTCTTCGGTGTTAATGTAACCGATCTTATTTTGGGCCGATGCATTAAATACAAATAACGCCATCACACCTACCAAAATTAATTTTTTCATGTTCATTTTAAAGTTTACTGGTTTATAGTTGTTTTATTAGTGTACAAATTAAGATATTAAGCTGCGTACAAATATGGGATTTTCATTTATTTAACACCCAGGTTACGCAATACATCCTCGCTTTTATCAAGTTTTGGGTCGGCAAAGATAACCGTAATCCCGTCGCTTTTATCCAGGATAAAATCATATTGTTTTTCTACTGCCAGTTTCTGTATGGCATTATATACTTTATCCTGTATGGGCTTGATTAATTCCTGCCTTTTTTTGAATAAATCTCCTTCAAAACCAAACCTTCTTTTTTGCAGGTCGCGGAGTTCTTTTTCTTTGTTAAAAAGTTCATCTTCCCTTTTCTTTTTAAGGTCATCGGGCAGCATGATCTGCTCGGCATCATAACCCTTGAACATCTTATCCAAAGCAGTTTGCCGCTGGTCAATTTCCTGCTGCCATAAAACACTGAACTGGTCAAGCTTTTTCTGCGCGTCTTTATAATCGGTTATTTTATCCAGTATATATTTTGAATCAATAATCGCGTAACGTTGCGCAGATGCAGTCACAGAGAGGACTGCCATACATACCAACAGGAGAATTTTTTGCATGATGATTATTTTTCAGTTTAAAAATTATTATTCAGGTTCCTGGCCGAGCATAAATGTAAATTTAGCAGCTCCTTTAATTCCACTCGATTGATTGTAGCGGTCGAAACCAATACCGTAATCAAAACCCAGCAAACCAAACATAGGCAGGAAGAAACGCATACCCAATCCTGCAGAGCGGCGCAACCTGGCTGGATTATAACTTTTAAAATCATACCATCCATTTGCAGCTTCAAAAAATGCAAGCCCGTAAATAGTACTGCTGGCGCCCGTACTGAAAGGATACCTCATCTCTAATGTATACTTATTAAAAATAGTAAAATACTGGGCCGGCGTTATTTCATCAGGATTGAACTTTGGATTAGAATTGCTGTATACCGGGTAACCCCTGTGCGCAATAATATCATAACCCAGCAACGCCGTGGTATTACTCAACCCGGCATCTCCCAGTTGAAAGCGCTCGAAAGGTGAAATATCCAGGTTGCTGTTGTACCTGCCGATAAAACCGTATTTAGCTGCAGCTTTTAAAATAAACTGTTTATTCTTATCAGCGCCCCTGGCTTTTCCAATAGGTACATACCATTCTGCATTCATACGCCATTTGTGAAACTCAGGAAATTTATACTGGTTGTCTACACTTGAAGTGATACCAAGCAATGAATAGGGCAGGGTAAACTGGCCACTTAAAAGGAAGTTAGAA
>JBKJUT010000103.1:0-8305 GCA_046590515.1 Ferruginibacter sp. | reverse complement strand
GTAAACTGGCCACTTAACAGGAAGTTAGAACCATTGGTAGGAAAAATAGGATTTGGACCCGCCGAGTTTCTCAATAAAGTCAATTTCAGGCTGATATTAGTAGAGTTGCCATTGGTTATACCATTGAAACCACTTACGGCATAATTCCGCAGTTTATATTGCTGAAAATTCAGTGAATAGATAAGGTTAAAGAAGTCATCAGGGTATTGCAATTGCTTTCCGAGCGACAGGCTGAAGCCTACTGTTTTTACATATGAAGTATCTCCACAGGCACGGCAGATAGCTCCGGAACGATCATAGGTATTTGCATACCTGGTATTAAAATAACTTACAGAAAAGGAGTTCCGCTTCTTGCCCCCTAGCCAGGGTTCAGTAAATGAAAAATTATATGACCGGTAAGCCCTGCCGTTAGACTGCAAACGTGCGCTCAGCTTCTGACCGTCACCACCCGGTAAAGGATCCCAACTGGATTTTTTAAATATATTTTTTATAGAAAAGTTATTGAAAGTCACACCCAGTGTACCGGTCAGGCCAATACCACCACCAAAGCCTGCAGAAAGTTCTAATTGGTCGGCCGATTTTTCTTCTACCTGCCAATCTATATCCACGGTACCGTTATCTGAATTAGGGATAACGTTAGGATTGATTTTTTCCGGAGTAAAGAAGCCAAGCTGGGAAAGTTCCCGTTGTGTACGGATGATATCAGACCGGCTGAATTTATCTCCCGGTACGGTGCGCAATTCACGAAGAATCACGTAATCTTTTGTTTTATCATTTCCTGAAACGGTTATCCGTCCATAGGTAGCCTGCGGGCCTTCCGTCATTCTTATATCAAAATCAATGGTATCGTTGTACACTCTTGTTTCAATGGGATCAACCCTGAAGAATAGATATCCATCATCCATGTATAAACTACCGATATCCCCGCCTTCAGCAGAGGCCTGCTTTCCCAGTCTTTTGTTTAGCAGTTCCAGGTTATACACATCTCCTTTGTTGATAGCCAGCAGGTAATTCAGAACAGAATCATTGTACTTGGTATTTCCTTTCCAGGTAATGTCACCGAAATAATATTTACGGCCTTCATTCACCAGGATATCAATGTTCATATTTCCTTTGCTGTTGATACTCGTATCGTCATCTGCTATCACTGCATCACGGTAACCTTTGGAGTTATAATAATCCAGGATTCTTTCCTTGTCTTCTGCATACTTAGCTTCGTTGAATTTAGCACCACTGAAAAGTTTAAACCTGAAATACGGATCAATAAGTTCTTTTGTTTTACTAACAGAGAGGTAGCCGTTGTCCTGAACATATTCTTTAAAAGAAGTGCTGCGGGTTGAATCGCCAAAAGGACTAACTACTTTTTCAGGGAACAAAGTAATCCTTGTCATTTCTTTTGTGCCCTTCATTTTCTTTTTCAGCTTAAGATCAGACTGGGTTTCATTGCCTGTGAAATTTATACTGTTTACCCTGACCTTATTGCCTTTGGTTATATGAAAAGCCAGGTTAACACCTGTGGAAGTTCCGGCAACAGGAGTTTCGACCATATCAACCTGCACATTGCGATAGCCCTTTTCAAAATAGAATTTGCGCATGGCTTCCACAGCGTTCAATTTCATATTTTCGGTAAGCACCCTGTCGTTCTGTAACCCGGATTTAAGTTTAAGATCATCTGCCTGTCCTTTCTTCACACCGGTAATTTTATAATCTATCAGCCGGGGTCTTTCAGTAATCTCAATTTCAACATACAGATCCGAACCTTCTATTCGTGTAAGATTAACCTGGGCATCGGCTACCAGGCTTTGTTTCCAAAGGTTGGTGATGGCTTTGCTGAACACATCCGTTCCGGGTATCATTATTTTATCACCTACGGCAAGGGCGCTGATTGAAATGATAAGATTCTGGTCGAAAGATTGGGTACCGGTTACCGTTATACCGGCAATGGTATATTGCTTCGGCATTTTTGCATTGTATATCTCAAGTAGCTGTGGATCAACTGAAACCCGGTTAGTATCTACCTGGGCCTGGACATTGGAACAAAATAAAAATAAAACGACTACAATAAAAAAGTTTTGGTAAATCCTCTGCATTAACTGTTTTTTTACTTGCGGCAAATTAAGCCCATTAATATAAACTATTTGTTAACCTCATCCTAAATCGATTTGCCTGAAACTGTTGCTCTTACATGGTAAGCACGCCTGTTTCAGGCTGCCGTTACAATGGAGTTCCCGGCACATTGTCTTTCCCTGCATCGGACGGGGTGGATACCTGCTTTCCTGTTTTTCCGAACCTGCGTTGCCGCTGCTGGAAATCCAATATGGCTTCGTACAGGTTTTCCTTCCTGAAATCCGGCCAGCGTGTTGGCGTAAAGTATAGTTCTGTATAAGCCAGTTGGTATAATAAGAAATTGCTGATCCTGAATTCCCCACTTGTCCTGATCATCAATTCAGGATCAGGGAATTCCCGGGTGGCGAGATATTGCTGCAAAGTTTCCTGGGTAATGGTTTCTGGCTGAATCTTTCCGGCAGCTACATCGGCGGCGATGGCCTGAACGGCATGGGTTAATTCCCACCTGCTGCTGTAACTCAATGCCATAACCAGGTTAAGACCTGTGTTTGCAGCGGTTTCACCGATTGCATCTGCCAGTTCTTTATTGGCTGCCGGTGGCAACATACTCATATCGCCTATTACGTGTAATTGAATATTGTTTTTATTTAATGTAGGCACCTCTTTTTTGATGGTATCTATCAGTAATTCCATCAAGCCTGTTACCTCATATTGTGGCCTGTCCCAGTTTTCAGTACTGAAAGCATATAATGTAAGATATTCAATGCCGAGTTCGGCGGCTCCTTCAACTATATTGCGCACGCTTTCCACTCCATGCAGGTGACCAAAAAGCCGGTCCTGTCCTTGTTCTTCAGCCCACCTGCCATTGCCATCCATTATGATTGCTATATGCCTGGGTAGTTTATGAATATCAATTTTTTCCTTTGTTCCCATGAAAATAAAATGAGGAGTCAGGCACAGGGCCTGACTTTGGGCAGCAAAAGTAACAAAATTTGACAGAAAACCTTTTTTGATATAGGAAGCCACATACAGAGCTGCAATTACAATATTAAAGCAGGATATATTCTAGTTAGCTGTAGGACACCTGTAACTGCTTATATTAAATGATATACCAATCTCGGCGAATACGTATTGGTCCTTTTGTTTGGAATTACCGCGCTGCCTTCCTTCTACCAGGCCAATGGCATTACTCTTACCCACAATTTCATATGACCTGTCTTGCAGCAGGAAGGCCGTGGAAGGCTGTCCATTGGCACCTGAGGGAAATTTATCTTTACCGGCATAAGTAGTACTTACGTCATCGAGGTAATCGGTATTGGTAAAACGTTGAGCTACTTCGAAAGATATGTTCACCTTTTCAGAAATATTATACTTGATACCTACGCCAAAGGGGATGCAGATAGCCATAGTATTATACTCTTTTCTACCCAGGTAAGTAGGATTTGCGGTCTGCCCTTCGGTGCCCAAAGGTCTTAAGAATTCTTTTTTACCGTTCAGGTAGGCATAGGGGTCATAAGAAAATATACCCACACCCAGGGTGACATATGGTGTAAAGAGGTAATTGGGAGAATTAGGTAAAAATTTAAAGAAGTTGAAATCTCCCTGTACAGCTAATTCCCAGATGTTGGAGTTAAAGCTCAGGTTCCTTGTTTTTTGATACTCATTCTTACTATATGTATCACTGTAACCTACCTGGGCATAGTGTGCGGCCACGCGTAAGCCGATATAATTACCAAACTGCTTGCGGAAGAAAACTCCCAGCGCTGGCTTTGGCCTGTTCAAGCCGGCCCGTGTATTCAGGTCACCGAAATAATGGGCACCACCTGCAGTAACACCAAATTCTCCCTGTTGTACATATTCAACCGATTGGGCAGAAATTACCTGGCTGGCTGTTAAGGCTAAAATGAAAAATAATTTACGCATGGAATGATTTCTTTAAGATAGATTCAGTTTGTAAATATACAAATAGGACTTATAAAATTTTCAAAAGATTTGTAAGGATCAACCTATGGCGCTGTCATTTTTTCTACCCGGAAACCTACACTCATGACCTCAGGCAACGGCGCCTCGCGCATCACCTGCTGAATGCTGTAACCGAAAATTCCTTTTTTGAAGCGATGGCCTGTTTCAAGCAAATGACGTAATTCCCATATATCGTTCATCCCTGAACCATACCACCCCGTAGCATCCGTACCCAAAGGCATGTCTATTTTCTGACTGATGCTGTCTCCGGGGCCCTGTAAATTGATATGCAGCCATATGTTATTATAACGGTAGGCATCTGTATGCCTTAATACCACATACAGTTTGTATCGGCTGGTGGTATCTGTAATTTCAAACTTACCTTTTATTACCTGCATCTTTTTCCAGGCATAAGAGGGAATAGATGTGTTTTTTTCGAAGACGCCCTTCTGCTGTGTACAGGAAGTCACAGCAAAAAGCAGGCACACAAGGGCAATGCATACAAATGGCTTGTAATATTGCATGTTATTAATTATAGCCTGCTTACAATACATTTAGAACCTGTTCTTTAGCTTTCTCCATTTCATCTTTCATTTTTACTACACACTTCTGTATGTCGGCATCATAGGCTTTACTTCCGGTAGTATTAATCTCGCGACCGATTTCCTGTAAAATGAATGAAAGTTTTTTTCCTTTTCCATTTCTTTCTGGTCCTTCCAGGATGTCATTAAAATATTCGCAATGCTGGCGAAGGCGGATCTGTTCTTCATGGATATCTATTTTCTCCATATAGTAAATCAGTTCCTGTTCCATCCTGTTACTGTCAATATTTTCTTTGCCTACATGTTCCTGGAGTAATTGATGTATCTCCTCTTTGATTCGTACCATACGTTTTGGCTCCAAAGCCAAAATACATTCTTCCTGTTCTTTGATATTTGCTATCCGCTTCAACAGGTCTTTATTGAGCGAGGCGCCTTCCTTTACACGGTGCTTTTCCAATTCACCCAAAGCATTAATCAAAACTGTATGAAATTCTTTATAATCTCCTTCGTTCAGCACTTCGTTGGTGGGCATTACCACTTCCGGTAAACGCAGCAAAGCCGACAAAACGGAATTGGTATCAATAGAAAGTTCACCGGCGAGTTGTGCCAACTGGTTATAATAAGCTTTGATCAACTCGGTGTTGATAGTAACAGGTTTGGTAGTTCCGTTTTGTTTGATGTTTACATAACAATCAATAGTACCACGAACCAGGTGCTCCTGCAAGGTGTTACGGATCTCAAATTCATAAGGCCTTAATAAAGGCGGCAATTTTAACTGTAATTCAAACTGCTTACCATTGAGCGCTTTGATCTCCGCCAGGAATGTCCTATCCCCTACGGTCAACTCGGCCCTTCCAAATCCTGTCATTGACTTTAACATACAAACTTATTTGCTGCAAGATAAATGATTCTGGTTGTCTTATTATAAGTAATCAAACCGGTGAACACCAACTTTAAAACCATGGCAGCTCAAAAAAAAACAGGAGAGTGAAAATTAAAAAGCCCGGCATTTTATAGCCGGGCTTTTAATATAGAGATGGGTTAGTAAGTACCGGGATCCAAAATCCCTTACACAATATTAAAAATAAATTTCCCTAACAAAAAAAAATTAGGCAATTATTTTATTCACATTTTATTTTGCCATGTGGATAAGGATGGACGTTTAGATAAATTTTTACCAACCGTTTTATTGCATCATACTAAATTTAATGGAATCAATAAAACTGTACATCTTCTCAAAAGGTTACCAATACAGGGTTGTATACGAAAGATTAATTTAAAATTATTTATTCATAATTAACCTTATTAAAAGATAATGAAGAGTTGATGCGATTCAAATCAGGAAAGCAGGGTGAAAAAATATTTTTGCACCCGGACTTACCACGCAAGCAAAAGAGCGTAATAATGAGAATAAACTGAAAGATAACCCATGTACCTTTGACAAAAAATAGCTATGCAATTTCCTGCTCCTGTACCCATAACCTTTATCGCAGAATTAACCGGTGCAAAAATTACCGGCAATACAGATGGCCTTGCAACAGGTATTAATGAACTGCATAAAGTAGAATCTGGAGACCTGGTTTTTGTAGATCATCCTAAATATTATGACACATGTATTAACAGTCCGGCCTCTTTTATCATCATCAATAAGGAAACTGATGTACCGGAGGGTAAAGCACTCCTGGTAGTAGATGAACCCTTTGAAGCTTATTCAAAAATAGTCAGGCACTTCCGGCCGTTTGAAGCATCCTCCCAAATGGTTCAGGCTAACGCAACCATCGGAAAGAATACTGTTATTTATCCCTCTGCGTTTATTGGTAACCATGTTATTATAGGCGACAACTGTATCATACATCCAAACGTGTCCATAATGGATCACTGCATATTAGGAAACAATGTAATTATACAACCGGGCACAGTGATAGGCAGTGATGCTTTTTATTATAACAGCAAAAAGAACCGGGAGGTCTGGTATAAGGCAATGCCGTCATGCGGCCGGGTAATACTGGAAGATAACGTGGAAATCGGGGCCAACTGTACTATTGACCGCGGTGTAAGTCATGATACACGTGTAGGTAACGGAACCAAATTCGACAACCTGATTCACATCGGCCATGATACAGTGATCGGTAAAAACTGCCTGATTGCTGCCAGCGTGATTATCGCCGGAGTAGTAACTATAAAGGATGGTGTCACAATCTGGGGAGGATGTATTATTAATAAAACGCTGACCATTGGTGAGAATGCCGTATTATTAGGACGCACCGGTGTAGGCAGTGACCTCGAAGGCAATAAAACTTATTGGGGCGCCCCGGCACAGGAAGCGGGAATAATAAAACGTGAGCTGGTCTGGATAAAGAGAATCCCCCAGATGTGGGAAATGCTTTCTAAAAAATAGGAATTACATTTCAGGGAGTTTGTAATCAAGCGGCAACAGGTCTGCAATCTTATCCCAGGTCCAATAAGCACGTATAGTCAAATCGTTTTGTTCATAATAATAACCATTCTGTTCTATTATGATTGATTCGCCAGGCTGGAATGACAACACTGAAAACTGGAATAGCGAAGGTTCTTCCGGGTTTTCAGAAAGAAAACCAAGGGAGGGTTTTTCATTTGTATAAATAATTCCTACCTCCGGTTGATTAGGTCTGACTTCCACAGTGTTCGTACTATCATCTTTCCGGTAATTCATAGCATTGTAAAAGTCTTTCAGGCGAAGGGCATTTTCATGATCATTATTTTTAACAAGAAACTGTATTTCGAAACCTTCTTCTTTTAACCGGCGTTCATACATGCTTCGCATAAAGTGCAGGACCGATCCTTTGTAGGCAGTAACACGGGCCGAATCCCAAAGTGCCCGCTGTACAGGATTTTCAGTGACCATCTCTTCAAACAGGGGATAGCCGGCATATAAGCTCAGCTCGTTATTATAATCATGAGTGAATGAATCCAATGAATAATGAACAGTATAACCTAATGCCGCATTTTTTATCAGCAATGGTTCAGTGGCCATCACTTTTAACCGGTTCTTTTTTTTGGAGAAATAAAATTTTAATACTTCCTGGTTTTCTATCGTACTTAAAGTGCTGTTAACCGTCTTCCCGATAAACTGTTCCAGGAAAAAATTTCCATATTTTTCCCAGCCATTCTTTACTTCTGTAGTGGACACTATTGAAACAGTTTCCATTTCTTTTTCTTTCAACCGTAGCTCAAAGAATATATCATTTTTTTCTCCTGAAGAAACTCTTTTACTATCTGTGACATAACCGGTGTAGGTAACAGTAATATCATAACCGCCGGCAGGCAACCACAACCTGAAATTACCATTCGCATCCGAAGCAGTACCCAGGGTAGTATTTTGTGCAAACACGGAAGCTCCCTGTAATGGAAGGCGGGTGCCTGCAGCCACTACTGTACCCGATACAATTATACCGGTACTCTGTGAAAAGGCACTTGAAAATAAAAGAAGAGCCAATAAGGGCAACAAGAGGTTTTTCATATAAACTGATTTGCAAGGCCCGGGGGCAAAACGAAAATACATTAATGATTGTTAAGTTTTTGTTGCAAAGAAGCACAGATATTACGCAAAGAATCTTCCAGGTGAGTATAAGTAAAGCCGGGAAAAAGTTTTAATAACCTGCTGTTATCGTATTCCACTTTGGAAAATGCAGTAGAAGCCGTTTCAGCAGTGATCAGGGGTGGCCTGCCTCCCAGGGATGCCCGCAGCCATTGAA
>JBKJUT010000101.1:0-4766 GCA_046590515.1 Ferruginibacter sp. | reverse complement strand
GAAAAAGAAGAAGAATTGCTGACAGTGGTAGAAGAACAATCTAAATCTGAAGGCGCCGATCTGACAGATCTTCCGGAAGAAGAAACAGGGGATGCTGCTGAAGAGGATTCATCCATTTCAGAATAAGGTAATATCAATAAATAAATTATGGCTACCTCTAAAAGGTGGCCATTTTTTTTAAAGATGTATAACAGGTGATAAGCTACTTAACATAATGTTAATTATAAGGTAGAAAGTAACTTAATTTTTTTATACCTAAACCCAATTACACCTGAATGGCGTATGTTTGCAATACAATGAACAATTCAAACATCATAATCACCCATCATCATCACAACCATCCTTCACCTGGCTTGTAGATGATATTTAATATATTTTAAACCCGCCTGAGTGAACCAGGCGGGTTTTTATTTTCCGGTTCACCAGGTAAACATAGAAGAATGACTAAATTAAAAATAGCCCTACAGAAAAATGGCCGGCTAAGTGAAAAATCCCTGGAACTGCTGAAAAAATGTGGGATCAATTTTTCAAATGGAATCGGCAAGCTGAAAATGGAAGCAAAAAACTTTCCACTGGAAATTCTGTTCTTAAGAGATGATGATATTCCGCAATACGTAGAACAAGGTGTGGCTGATATCGGCATACTGGGCGAAAACGAAATGTGGGAGAAAAATAAACACGTTACCGTTATCAAAAAGCTTGGCTTTGCAAATTGCAAACTGGCCCTGGCCATTCCTAAAGATGAAGTATATACTGACCTTACCTATTTTAATAATAAGAAGGTGGCTACCAGCTACCCGCGTATCCTGAAAGACTTTTGCGACCGTAACAAAATAAACGTGGAAATAGAAGAGATTGGCGGCAGCGTGGAGATTGCACCTGGTATTGGACTGGCACATGCGATATTCGATATAGTGAGTACCGGCAGTACCCTGCTTATGAACGGTCTGAAAGAAGTGGAAACAGTTACTGAAAGCGAAGCTGTACTGATCGCCCACCCCGGTTTGAGTGAAGAAGCTAATGCCCTGGTTGATAAATTACTTTTCAGGATTGAGTCGGTAAAGAATGCCGGGGAAAATAAATATATACTGCTGAATGCACCTGATGATGCCATCGAAAAAATTTCGGCTATCCTTCCCGGTATGAAGAGTCCGACAGTGCTTCCCTTATTACGGCCAGGATGGAGCAGTATTCATTCTGTGATCCGGGAAGATGAATTCTGGGAAGTGATCTACCAGTTAAAAAAAGCAGGTGCAGAAGGTATCCTGGTAATTCCAATTGAAAAAATGATTTTATAACATGCAGACAATAAAACACCCTTTAAAATCTACCTGGGAAACAATTGTAAAGCGGCCTGAAAAACCAGTGGTTGAATTAAATAAATTAGTGGAAGAAATTTTCACGGAGGTTGCGCTTAATGGTGACAGTGCAGTACAAAACTTTACCCTACGTTTCGATGGAAAATTGATTGAAGATGCCCGGGTATCTCCGGAAGAAATTAAAGCCGCCTGTCGCAAAGTTCCAGGGAAATTGAAAACTGCTATCAAACTGGCTTACGGAAATATTACTGCTTTCCATGCTTCTCAAAAAGAT
Source organism: Ferruginibacter sp. (assembly GCA_046590515.1). Taxonomy (GTDB): domain Bacteria; phylum Bacteroidota; class Bacteroidia; order Chitinophagales; family Chitinophagaceae; genus Ferruginibacter. The sequence goes on along the minus strand of JBKJUT010000101.1, from coordinate 3,173 downwards.
AAAATAAATAAAATAGAAACCAGCAAAGGTGTAACCTGCTGGCGTGAAAGCCGGCCAATTGAAAAGGTGGGATTATATATTCCGGGGGGGACAGCTCCATTGTTTTCTACTGTGCTTATGTTAGGTATACCGGCTCGCATGGCTGGTTGCCGGGAAATAATTCTATGCAGCCCGCCGGGTAAAGATGGAATACATCCTGCCATATTATATGCTGCCTCCCTGGCAGGGATTACTGAAATTTATAAATCGGGCGGAGTACAGGCTATTGCAGCCATGACCCTTGGCACTGAAACCATTACAAAAGTGGATAAAATTTTCGGGCCTGGCAACCAGTATGTGACAGCCGCCAAGCAGTTTGCACAACAATACATCCCTATAGATATGCCTGCAGGACCAAGTGAAGTATTGGTGATAGCAGATAAATCGGCTAACCCTTCCTTCGTGGCTGCAGACTTACTTTCGCAGGCGGAACATGGTGCGGACAGCCAGGTAATTGTTGTATCTGACCAGCAAAAAATGCTTAATAATATTTTATTGGAAGTAAATAAACAAATAGAACTTATACCCCGGAGGGAGGTTGCAATTGCAGCACTTCAGCAAAGCCGGGCAATACTGTTTAAAAACTTAAGTGAGTGCATTGAATTCAGTAATGCTTATGCGCCAGAGCATCTGATACTCGCTGTAAAGTCAGCCAGGAAATACATTCGCTCCATTCAACATGCAGGTTCTGTTTTCATCGGGAATTACAGTTGCGAAAGTGCGGGAGACTATGCCAGTGGAACAAACCATACCTTACCTACTAACGGCTATGCCCGCAATTACAGCGGGGTTTCACTGGAAAGCTTTTTGAAAAAAATCACTTTTCAGCATATCAGTAAAAAAGGATTAATGAATATAGGCCCGGCGATTGAAATTATGGCTGAGGCAGAAGAACTGAATGCCCATAAACAAGCTGTAAGTATCCGGCTAAAAAAAATAAAAGCATGAGGACAATTGAAGAATTGGTGAGACCAAACATTCTGGCATTAACTCCTTATTCCAGTGCGAGGGATGAATTTAAAGGCAAGGGAATTTTAATGGATGCGAATGAAAATCCATTCGGGAATTTAAACCGGTATCCCGATCCGCATCAACAGAAACTAAAATCAAAACTGGCATTACTTAAAGGAGTCAGGCCGGAACAGGTATTCATAGGAAATGGCAGTGACGAATTAATTGACCTGGTATTCCGTATTTTCTGTGAACCAGGAAGAGACAAAGTACTCACATTTTCTCCGACCTACGGCATGTACCAGGTAAGCGCAGACATTAATAATGTAGAATTAATCAACCTGCCGTTGAATGAAAATTTCCAGGTAAATTTTGACCTGCTGGAATCATATATACATGATCCATTGGTCAAGGTTATTTTCCTTTGTTCGCCTAATAATCCTACCGGCAACACCATAATGCACATTGAAAAAATCCTGGGCAATTTTGATGGTTTAATATTTATAGATGAGGCATATATAGATTTTAGCCTTGAACCCTCCTGGCTGAAAAAACTAGGCTTTTATCCCAGGTTATTGGTAAGCCAGACATTCAGCAAGGCCTGGGCTTTAGCAGCTGCGCGTATTGGTGTGGGCTATGCTTCCGATGAAATTATCAGGTTACTGGATAAAGCAAAACCACCTTATAATGTTAGCGGGTTAAACCAGCAAGCGGCATTGAAAGCTTTGCGAAAAAAGCGGAAATACCGTCAAAATTTACAAAGCATTCTTAAAGAAAAATTACAACTGCAAGAGCGGTTGATTGAGTTTTCATTTATCCAAAATGTATTTCCATCAGATGCCAATTTCCTCTTGGTCAGGTGCGATAATGCTGACAGTTTATACGAATACCTTGTTCATAAAAAATTAATAACCCGTAACCGGAATAAAGTTGTAGACAACTGTATCCGGATAACTGTGGGTAGGCCGGAAGAAAACAGGCAATTACTAAGTGCGTTAAAAAAATTCAATGGAAAAAATACTCTATCTTAACCAGGATGTACTTTGGTCTGTAAAAGACGCTGCCCTAGTGTACACTCCCGAAGTTTTCAGATACCTTGGCAGCATTACAGATGAACTCGGTTACCAGCCTGTAGCAGTTATAAATCCCGGAACCGTTATATCAGAAACGGCATTGCAGGTCTTTTCCCAACAGGGAATAAATTTCAAAAAAGTTATTTCCGCTACTGAACTCTTCTCCCCTCCCTCCCCTCCCATTTCCTTAATACAAAAAGAAGGCGGTTTGCAGGATGCAGTTTACGTGAGTGGTGATCCGGGAGGAATAACATCAGCGAAAGAAAAAAATTGGGAAGCAATTTTCTTTAACCAGAACCTTATTTCCCCCGCCACAGCCTGGAAAAACATATACATCCATTTAAAAAGCCGGCCGCGTATAGCGCATGTTAAAAGGGAAACCTCAGAAACAACTATAGAAATTGATATCAACCTGGATGGTTCAGGTAAAAGCGATATTCATACCGGCCTCGGGTTTTTTGATCACCAGTTAGACCAGATTGCCCGGCACGGCAATATGGATCTCAGCATACATGTAATGGGTGACCTGCACATTGACGAACACCACACTATCGAAGATGTAGGCCTGGTTCTGGGTGAATGTTTTCTCAAAGCCCTCGGTAATAAAAAAGGAATAGCACGCTATGGTTTTCTGTTGCCGATGGACGATTGCCTGGCCCAGGTAGCTCTTGACTTTGGTGGAAGGCCCTGGTTAGTTTGGGAAGCGAATTTTAACCGCGAAAAGATTGGTGATATGCCTACCGAGATGTTTTCTCATTTCTTTAAATCCTTCAGCGATACTTCTAAATCCAATCTTAATATCAGTGCACAGGGAAATAATGAACACCATAAAATTGAATCTATATTTAAAGCCTTTGCCAAAGCATTAAATATGGCCAAACAAAAAACAGGAGACAATAATATCCCAAGTACAAAAGGAGCTTTATGATAGCAATTATAGATTACAATGCCGGCAATACAGGTTCTGTTTATAATGCGCTTCAAAGGCTGGGGGCTGAATGTATCATTACCAGTGATCATGCGTTGTTAAAAGAGGCTGATAAAGTTATACTTCCAGGTGTTGGGGAAGCCAGCAGTGCTATGCGGTTTTTAAAAACCCGTGGCTTAGAC
>JBKJUT010000071.1:0-4170 GCA_046590515.1 Ferruginibacter sp. | reverse complement strand
ATAAATATTTGGTTTTAAGTTATATACAGAGTCTTGTTAAGATTAAATTTTAATGTAAATTTTAATCCCAATTATCACGTTTTTACAAAATTTGCCTGTTTTATTTAAAAAAACAATGAAGTATCTCCATGTTAAAATTTACTTGATAACCAAGGATTAGTGTATTGTTTGTCTATTTGTAGCATTTTAATTTACTTTAGCGGTACAATTCAACGATGAAATATTATCTGATTGCGGGTGAGGCAAGTGGTGATTTACACGGCAGCAACCTTATAAAATCAATATTTAAAAAGGATCCGTCGGCCATAATCCGATGTTGGGGAGGAGATAAAATGGAAGCTGCCGGGGCCACCCTTGTGAAGCATTACCGTGACCTGGCTTTTATGGGGTTTGTTGAAGTGATACGGAATCTGCCCGCCATTTTTAGAAATCTCGCTTTTAGCAAATCTGACATCATGGCATTTAATCCTGATGTGCTTGTGCTTATAGATTACCCCGGATTTAATCTTCGTGTAGCCAGGTGGGCCTGGAAAAAAAACATAAAAGTAGCCTACTATATTTCTCCCCAGGTTTGGGCCTGGAAGGAGAGCCGGGTGCATGCTATTAAAAAGTATGTGAACAAAATGCTGGTTATTTTACCTTTTGAAAAAGCCTTTTATGAGAAGTGGGGTTACGAGGTAGAATATGTAGGTCATCCCCTTGTTGATGCCATCCGGGATTTTAATGAAAAGTCAACCGCTCCCCCTGTAATAGATCAGCCGGGAGATGGCATCATTGCACTCCTTCCAGGGAGCCGGACCCAGGAAATTCTTACCAAACTGCCGGTAATGCTGAAACAATCAGTCTTTTTCCCGGGTTATACTTTCGTGGTTGCGAAAGCCCCAGGCCTGCCGCAGGAGTTTTATGATTCAATACTTGCTCCCTATAAAAATGTGCAGGTGGTTGAAGACAAAACCTATGAATTATTATCCCAGGCAACAGCGGCCCTTGTAACCAGCGGAACAGCCACTCTTGAAACTGCATTGTTTGGTGTGCCTGAAGTAATTTGTTATAAAGGAAGTGCCATTTCTTACCAGATAGCAAAACGGCTTATAAAAATCAGATATATCGGGTTGGTTAACCTTATTATGAATAAAGAGGTGGTGAAGGAACTGATCCAGGATGAAATGAACGAAGAGAACCTGCGTGTTGAACTTTCCAGGATATTGTTTGACGAAGATATTAAAACAAGGATCAGGACTGATTATGAGGCGCTTACCAGGTTATTAACCCAGGGCGGCAATGCTTCTGCCAACGCAACACAACATATTTACCAACTGGCTACCGTACCAGCAATTTGATCACGATTACGACCAGGGCAAAAATGAAAAGGAATATTGATAACCTGTTTATCCCATGCATATATTTCATCCACTGGGTATCCCCGGCATTTGGATCCTTCCTTTTCAGGTAAAGATATTCGGCTACTTGTTTTAAAACACCCATGGTATTTGTTTATTCAAAATTAGTCTTAATTAATTACCAATTACCTGTTAAACCGGCATTTTCGCAAACTGGAACTTTCCTTTCCTCGTATTTTTGTAATATGAAAAGTATAAAAATGAGTTGTGCAGTTTTAATGATGCTGGCCACGTTAAGCTGTACTGCGCAAGTTAAAAATAAACAGACATACCAGGTAACAAAGAGCGAAGTGGAATGGAAAAAGCAACTTACTCCTTTGCAATATGAAGTGGCCCGTCAACAGGGTACCGAAAGAGCATATTCAGGAAATACCTGGGATAATCACAAAGAAGGTCATTATAACTGCATTGGTTGCGACCAATTGTTGTTTGATTCTAAAACTAAATTTGAAAGCGGAACAGGATGGCCAAGTTTTTATAAGCCTGCGGTCGCTGCCAACGTGAAAGAGATCACTGATGTAAGTTATGGGATGAAAAGAACTGAAGTTGTTTGCAGCCGTTGTGGCTCGCATCTCGGTCATGTATTTGAAGATGGCCCAAAACCTACCGGCCTCAGGTATTGTATGAATTCTGCTTCTATGAAATTCACTAAGGGAAAATAATACTGCATCTTTCTTAAGCCGTCACCCATGCAATGTGTAACTTAGTGACATCGGTATGAAGCAGATTGTCAAAAAACATAGCCTGGCTACCCGTTGGTTTCACTGGTTAAATTTTCCCCTACTGGCCGTCATGATCTGGAGCGGCCTGCTTATTTATTGGGCAAATGATGTTTACCGCCTGGGTTGGGGCGACACTACTGTGCTTAAATTCTTCCCTGACAGCTTTAATAAAGTTTTAAATATTCCATTCCGCTTAGCAGAAGGTATGAGCCTTCATTTTGTATTCATGTGGTTTTTTATGCTGAATGGTTTTTTGTACTTTTTATATCTTTTGTTTTCAGGCCAATGGCGGTCAATGACTCCATATCGTGGTTCCCTACATGATGCCTGGCTGGTTTTACTTCACGACCTCCACCTCCGGAAATCAAAACCTGCCCATATAAAATATAATGCTGCTCAGCGTCTAGCCTATACAGGTGTACTCATCCTGGGTTTCCTTATGGTAATTACCGGGCTGGCTATTTATAAACCTGTTCAACTTTACTGGCTTTGCTATTTGCTTGGAGGTTATGAATGGGCGCGGGCTGAGCATTTTATTATTACCATTTTACTGGTCCTCTTTTTCCTGGTTCACGTTATCCAGGTGATCATTGCCGGCTGGCAGAATTTCAGCAGTATGGTTACCGGTTTCAGTATTAATTCTAAAAAAAAATCTCCTGGAGCTGACAATACCCCGGGTAATCTTCCATGAACCAGCACACACTATACACAGAAAGGCAAATAAACAGGAGCACTGTGCTTTCCTTCCTGGTATTCATACTTTTTATAGGTGGATGTGTATTTGCCTGGAATTGGCTTTTTGATCAACCTAAGGAAAAAGGGACACCACTGCCATTACGCAAAGGTCTTTATGTAAATGAAAAAATCTTTTCGGGCCTCTTCAGTTGGAATAACCTTGCAAAGTCATACGAGAAGAGCGATGTGGTAAAAAAGGTAAGAGTTAATGGCCGGGATGGTCTGGCAAATGCGGCTGATACAGTCAACTGGCAACTCCAGGTAGTAAGGCAACCGGGAGATACGCTTCATATCAGTTTAGATGAACTGAAAGCCTTGCCTAAAACAGAAATTATTTTTGATTTTAAATGTATAGAGGGCTGGAGCCAGGTAACAAACTGGGGGGGTGTAAAATTCAGTGACTTTGTAAAACGCTATGGACTGAACAGGCAGGCTGGCTTAAATTATACAGGGCTTGAAACACCCGATGGTAAATATTATGTAGGAGTAGATAATCAAAGCATGCTGCACCCGCAAACACTTCTCTGTTATGAAATGAATGGTAGACCACTGCCACTTAATAATGGTTATCCACTGCGGCTTATCATCCCGGTTAGATATGGGGAAAAACACCTCAAACGTGTGGGCACTATTTTCTTCAGCAATAACAGGCCCAGAGACTTTTGGTTTGAACAGGGTTATGATTATTATTGCGGGTTGTGAGTATCAAATGACAACTCTTAATGAAACTTTACCCTATATTTAGGGTCTTTCAAAAGCACTTATGACCAGAGAAGAAAAATTTATGCAGGAGGCGATTGCCCTCTCACAAAAAGGAATATCACAAAATGAAGGAGGACCTTTTGGCTGTATCATTGTAAAGGATGATAAAATTGTAGGTCGGGGCAATAATAAAGTAACGTCATCTAACGATCCGACAGCACATGCGGAAATTGTCGCTATCCGTGATGCCTGCAGTAACCTGGAAACTTTTCAACTGGAAGGTTGCGAGGTATACACGAGTTGCGAACCTTGCCCTATGTGCCTGGGTGCAATTTATTGGGCACGCCCCAAAGTGATCTACTTTGCAAACACCCGCCAGGATGCGGCTGACATTGGTTTCGATGATTCCATGATATATGAGGAAATGAATACAGGCATTGAAAACCGGAAAATTCCTATTATTAAACTGGGACGTGAAAGTGCGTTGAAAATATTTGGGGAATGGGCCTGTAAGAGCGATAAAACCCAGTACTAATTGTAATCTTTATTTTTCACCTGCACCAATTCCGCTGCAATACTTATAGCTATCTCTGCCGGCGTCTGGCTTTTAA
>JBKJUT010000216.1:0-6570 GCA_046590515.1 Ferruginibacter sp. | reverse complement strand
CCACAGGGTGCATTGCTATAAAATACAATATGGCTGGTAATGCAAATGTTGCAGTTACCAATGTTAGTTTTAAAATAGGTTCAACCACTATATCATGTAATAACATTACCATGAGCGGTTCAACAGCGTGTGTTCAGTTATGCGATGCGTCACTGGTTGCTAATACCACTGTTCGAATTACTCTGGAATTTGTAACTGCTACCAATTTTAATAGTAAGAATGTAATCGTTAGTAGTTTCTCAACAACCAACTTAGGCGCCGTAGGAGGTCCACTTCCATCAGTGCTTGAATCATTTGATTCACAGGTTAAAAATTGCGCAGTTAATCTTAAGTGGGCTACTGCACAGGAAATAAATTCAAAAGAATTTGGTGTACAACGCAGCACAGACGGTATTACCTGGAAGACAATTGGTATGCTGAATGCGAAAGGTACTTCTGCCCAGAAATCAGAGTACAGCTTTTCAGATTTTACTCCTGCGAAAGGTCAGAATCAATACAGGCTTGTATCCACTGACCTGGATGGCGGTTCAAAATTCAGCAGCGTAATAAATGCAGCTGTTAATTGCGACAAAAGCAGCATTACTGTGAAGCCAAATCCTTTTGTTGAGAAAGTTAGTTTGAGTTTATTCGTTTCTAAAGCCGGTTCAGCTAATGTTACATTGTCAGACAATACAGGCCGTATAGTGTACAGCAGGAAGAGCGGTGTAGTCAGCGGTGAGAACACTATTAATATAAATGATCTTTCTTCCCTTCCTTCAGGAATGTATATTATCTCGGTAAAAACAGATGATGGCCTCATGCTGCAGAAATTGATTAAATAATTAATTAAATTTCATTTTTTCATGGTGGTGACATTGTTTTCATGTCAGGCTGATTGAGAAGATGGTAATATAAAAATTTAATAAAAGCATCCCTTATTCAGGGATGTTTTTTTTTAAATATAATCCTCCTTTTATTTGAAATTACATTTATAAATATTATTTTTATCTCCCATACAAATATTAACCATTTGTATTTCCTTCATAGATATCCTTATAAATGACCGAAAGTCCTGATACTTTATATTTATTCTCTGCTCTCCTATATTTACTACCTGACAGGCTAATTTTATTTGCACCTTTTTAATTGCTATGTACAGTAACATACATATGCAGTGTATTTAAAATTGATTTCCTTAAAACCCTGGATTTTTATTTCTTCATTAAAATTAAAAAAGATGAAATTACCTTTTCATTTTAAGGAAAAAGCCAACACTAATCGTATAAATACGATTAAAAGGCGGTTGGGAATTTTATTAATTGTTTTATCGATGCCACTGGTGATGTTGGCCAGTCATTTTCGGTATGGCAGTATTTCGTGGACAAACAATACAGGGAATACAGTAGTATATAAGGTCTCACAGGCCTGGCGGATGTCAGCATTTCCAGGCTCAGGCACCATAGGTGCTTCCATCAACACGTTAGAGACTTTTGATTTTGGTGATTTTGCTTCTGCTAACATTATTCTGACCGTTACTTCTGTGAATCCTGGTGAGGACTGGTTTTACGGGGAAGCTATTCTTACCCATACCTATGCCACCCCGGGTAACTATATCGCTATGACAACAAGTTGTTGCAGGATCTTTGGACTGCAAAACAACAGCAGTGGAAACTACACGAACATGTCAACTGTAAATGTGGGAAGCGGCAATAGTTCCCCTGCCTCGTCTATTGTACCTATTGTAGATGTTCCAGAAAATAACCCAGCCTATAACTTTAATATACCGGCTGCTGATCCAAATGGCAGTACATTGAGTTTCAGGTTTTCTACTTCCTCAGAAGCGGGACCAGGGTTTGTGCAACCAACAGGCCTATCCCTCAACAGTGCAACCGGCCAAATGACCTTTAATACTGTAGGTGCTGCTATTGGTAATTTGTACACTACGCAAGTCATGATCAGTGATGGTACCGTAGAGGTTCCATTGGATTTTATCATCAGGATTTCCAGCGTAGTAGGCACCCCTCCCTATTTTAATTATCCGCCTACTCCAGCCAATGCTTCTGTACTTACATTTAATGCCGGCGCTACCTCAGGGTTTACCATCCAGGCAACAGATGATGATGCAGGTAATACTGTTACTTTAAGTGTGGCCGGTGCCCCATTGGGTTCATCTCTTACCCCCGCTTTACGCACTAGCGGAAACCCTGTTTCTTCTGCCTTTTCGTGGACACCCACCGCAGCCGACATTGGCACTTACGTGTTGAACTTTAACGCCCAGGATAATACACTACAATCTGCAAGCTCCAGTGTGACTATTAATGTGATACAGGCCTGTAACCTTGTATTTACCGGGTTCTACCAGAATGTCTGTATCCCGGGTGGCAATACGGGTGCTATAGATGTAACACTTACCGGGTCCTCCGGTTCAGTTACCTATGATTGGAGTGATCTGCCAGGCACTAATAATGGCGAAGACAGAACCGGGCTGACAGCAGGAACCTATACCGTTACTGCTACGGATGGAAGCGGTTGCACCGCAACCCAGACTTTCACTATTTCTGAACCGGCCACTGCACTCTCCTGTACTATTAGTGTAAACCCTTCTGTTACTGTAGCAGGCCATGCAGCCAATACCATATATCGCGGCTATGGCCCTCAAAGCGTACTCCTTACTGCATCAGGAGCAGGTGGAACAGCGGGTTATACTTATGCCTGGAGCCCCTCCGGAACGGGCCCAACCAAAACTGTTTCCCCAATTATTACTACCGTTTATAATGTAACTGTTACCGATGCCAATGGATGTATTTCCACGTGCAGTGTAACTATTAATGTAGTTGATGTGCGCTGTGGTAAAAATCTGGATAAAGTAATGGTTTGCCACAAAGACCCTAAGAATGGGAAACAACCATTGTGTATTGGTACAGATGGAGTTGCTGATCACCTGGCGCATGGCGATAAATTAGGAGATTGCACCACTTCTTTTGTGGGTGGAAGGATGGAAGCTACTTCAATTGCAGTTGCTGACGGTCCCGAAGTGATTATCTCTCCGAATCCATCTACTACGTCTTTTAACCTTCAGTTAAAGAGCGATGTGTCAGAAAGAATCACCATCAAAGTGATGGATATTTATGGTAAACCTGTAGAGGTTAAAACCCAGTGGGCAGATGACCTTAACTTCAGGTTAGGTTATAACTACAAACCAGGAGTTTATTTTATAGACATACGCAAAGGAGATTCTATTAAAACAATGAAGTGGCTTAAAAAAGAGTAATTAAAATCTACAAAAAAAGGGGTTGCAATTGCAGCCCCTTTTTTTATGTATTATGCGGGTTGCAATAAAATCACTTTAAGAATAAAATCTTACACAGATAAATACAGTTAACCACTTTAGAATTTCATTTCTTTGCAACAAATTATCTTGGATGTGGCATTCGTTAGCGGTTTATTTTGGATACCTGGCTTCCTTGTTCTTAATACTGGCAATTATAATTAACAACGATCTCAAATTCCGGTGGTTCAGTGCTTTGGGGAATGTGTTTTTTATTACTTATGCCTTTATCCTGGATGCAATCCCGGTAATGATTACAAACGGGATACTGTTAGGAATAAATATTTTTTACTTATTCAGGATATACCGGCGTACCGAGAATTTTGATTTACTTGAATTTTCCGGTACTGAAAGTCTTGCCCAGAAATTCCTGTTATTCTACAAAGCAGATATTGCCGGTTACTTCCCGGATTTCCATCCCAAGAACTTAACCCGGAACCTGAATTTCGTGGTAACCCGCGACCTGGTGATAGCAAATATGTTCAGCGCAAACCTTACACCTGGTGGAGATGCAGAAGTTCAGTTGAACTATACTCTTAAAAAATTCAGAGACTATAAAGTAGGCAGTTATATTTTTGACAAAGAGAAAAACTTTTTAATTGCCAAAGGAATAAAACGGATTGTGTATTTATCTGTATCTAATAAAAGTCATTTAAAATTTTTAAAAAGGTCGGGTTTTAAAAAGGAAATGCTTCAAGGCCAGCCAGGATATATTAAAGTACTCATTAAGATTGTTTAAATCACCAGTTAAAAAGCAAAAGCGCCTTGTAAATATCCAACCACCTGTAAGTCTGGAAGGGAATCCAGGGGGCTGCGTCTTTGCCGGGAATCCACTTGGGCCACGTGGAGATATACAAGCGTGGTCCTGAGATGCGCATGACCGAGTAATTCCTGGATCGTAAAAATATTTACCCCATCTTCCAGCAAATGCGTAGCATAGGTATGCCGAAGACAATGTACATTAACCTGCTTTTTAATTCCCGCCAGTTTAGCAGCACGCGCGATGGCCCATTGAATACTTCGCTGTCCGTATGCGGGCTCAAATATTGAAAAGAAGCGCGAACCGCCTGCCTGCCGCTGGCCGGGAAATAACCAGGTGACAGGCTTATTAATTAAAATGTATTTCCCTAATATGCCAGGCAAGGCATCTCCAAGAGGCATAATCCGGTCTTTACCACCTTTACCGCGACGGATATGAACTACACGCCGTTGCAAATCTATATCCGTCAATTTAATATTCCGGGCTTCACTGCAACGTAAACCACATCCATATAATAATGCGATAAGCACCCGCTGTTTCAAAAGATACGGGGCCTGTATCATCTTGGTGATCTCTTCTTTACTGAGTACCACCGGCAACTTGCGGTTTCGTTTTAGTATGGGAAGATGAATCTGTAACTCATCTACGTTTTCCATTTTCATTATGAACCGTAAAGCATGTATCATAAACCTGAAAGAGTTGTGAGAACCGGTAGTGTCTTTCTGCCTCACATCAAAAAGGTAATCATCTAATTCATCCTGTGAAAGCTGGTGGGGTAAACGCCCAAAAAATAAACTGATAGTAGCAAGGGAGCGGCCATAGCTGTTGCAGGTACTTGTTGCCCGGCCATTTATAGCCATGCGACGTAAAAATTTCTGGTGAAATGCATTAAAATCAAGAACCTGTTCAATAGCCTGTTGTACGATAGTCATGTTTTTATTGGAAAAGTAATGAAGATAATTTAAGGCAGTTTTTAAAGAAGTATATCCGGATCAAAAGAAGTAATTGAGCATTGGGACATTGTACTGTTTTTAATAATGCTTATTTAGAAAACGCCAGAGAAAATGATTTACCATTCTGCCACTTTGCAATCAACCACAATTTGCTTACCTTACTTTTATTGACCTGCAAAAAATAAATTGTATTTACCACTAAGTACTAAAACGAAACGGAATGGACGCAACCGGCATACAGCAACTTTTCTTTCAGCATATAAAAGCGGCCATACCAGGGCATATTTCCCTGGCTGAAGAATTAGCAGAGGTGTTGCACATCAGCAATGACAGTGCTTATCGTCGGATACGCGGTGAGAAGCAAATGAGTTTTGAGGAAATCAAAATTCTTTGCACCAGGTATAAAGTTTCCTTAGACCAATTCCTGCACCTGCAAACGGATACTTATATTTTTTCCGGGAAATTAAAGAGCGGTTCTTCAAACAGTTTTACCGATTACCTTGAAAATGTGCACCAGAATTTTCAGTACTTCAACAGTTTTGCCAGGAAGCATATGTACATTTTAATGAAGGATATTCCACCTTTTGTACACTTCCATATTCCGGAGCTGGCCGTGTTCAAATATTATTTCTGGATGAAATCAATCCTGGATCATTCCGATATGAAAGGAATAAAATTTTCTTTTGATGATCCCCGTTATGAACAATACAATACGGCTGCCGGGAAGATCATTGATCTTTACAACAAAATCCCGATGACCGAGATCTGGAATATAGAAAGCATCAACAGTACGCTTCGTCAGATTAATTTCTACCATGAATCAGGCTGCTTTCAAAATAAGGAAGATGTGGTGCTGTTATATACAAAAACGATTGAATTAGTAGATCATCTGGAAAAGCAGGCTGAAGCCGGAAAGAAATTCAGGATAGGTACCGAGCCTGGGGCTGATGCAGCAGAATACCGGTTATTTGTCAATGAGCTCATTTTAGGTGATAACACTTATATGGCCGAACTCAACGATACCCGACTTACCTTTCTTAATCACAGTGTACTTTATTTTATTGCCACTACAGATGAGCGTTTTAATGATGCTATGTTTGCCAACCTTCAGAATCTTATCAAGAAGTCTACGCCGGTAAGCACATTTGGGGAAAAGGAGAGGGTGACATTTTTCAACCAGATCAGGGAGAAAATAAGGGAAAGGTTAGTTGCAGTGAAGTAAATAAATACTTGAGCAAGCAGCGGCTGTTGAGCAGGAGTTCAAGCTGAATGATAGGATCTGGATATTATTTGAAATGATGGTTGTGATTACTATAAAATAAAAAAGCCTTTCAGAAATCTGAAAGGCTTTTTTAAATAAATATGGCAGCTACCTACTCTCCCGCATTTTTGTGCAGTACCATCGGCCATGAGGGGCTTAACTTCTCTGTTCGGTATGGGAAGAGGTGAACACCCTCGGCAAAACCACCATAAAAAGGTAATTTTCGCAGAGCGAAAACAATAAGTTAACATATTGGAATAAGTTGAAAACTAAGAAAACAGTTTATACT
>JBKJUT010000143.1:0-5447 GCA_046590515.1 Ferruginibacter sp. | reverse complement strand
ATTGCCCGGGGAGCTTATGAAGCATCCTTGCAATATTCAAAAGAAAGGTACCAGTTTGACCAGCCCATATCAAACTTCCAGGGTATTTCTTTTAAGCTGGCGGATATGGCTACTAAGATTGAAGCCGCGGATTTACTGATAAACCAGGCTTGCGATCTTAAGATGAAAGGTTTGCCAATGACCAAGGAAGCTGCTATGGCAAAATATTACAGCAGCGAAATATCTGTGGAGATTAGCACAGATGCAGTTCAGATTTTCGGTGGCTATGGTTATACTAAAGATTACCCGGTTGAAAAATTTTACAGGGATAGTAAACTTTGTACGATAGGAGAAGGCACTAGCGAGATACAGAAATTGGTAATTGCCCGGGAAGTTTTAAAATAAAATCATGAAATACATTGCTGGTTTCCTTTTTATGATATGCCTGGGTTGCAATAACCCGGCATCCACAAAGGAGCCGGATGTGGCGACTCTGCTACCTACTGCCGATGGTTCCCAACTTTTCCGTCTTAACTGTGCCCAGTGTCATAAACCTGCAGAAGATTTTGCGGCTCCAAAACTGGCCGGGGTGCAGCAGCGGTGGAATAATAAGGACATGCTGTACCGGTTTATTGCTAACCCGGCTGAGGTAATAAGCATAGATCCATATGCCAAAGCCCTGCATGAAAAATGGAACAATGCTGTCATGCAACCCTTTCCCCAATTGACCCATGAAGAGATTGATGCCATCCTGGCTTATTGCAATAATCCACTTCCCTAATTGTTTTTAAATTCCTATATTTCAAGAAATAAAGTTATCAAAAATGAAGTTTCTTAAATTAATTATACTGATAATAATATCAACTACGGTAATGGTTGCCTGTAAAAAAGACAAGGCACAACGAACTACTCTTGAGAGAATGCAGGGACAATGGAAGTTTCAGAAAGAGATTTATAATGAATCTCATAGTGGTGTGTTTTATTCTGACACTGCCTATGGACTCCCGGGTGATTACATTGATTTTCGAACCAATGGTAAAATCCATTTCAAATTTGGAAATTTTATAGATTCCGCCAATTATATCCTCATAAATGAAAGCAGCTTTGTAACTTATAAAGGCCCTGACAGGGACACAGCCTCTATAATACTTTTAACTGATAACCAGTTTCAATACAGGAGCATTAAGTTTGACCCTGCCCCCGATTTTCACGAGTTCACCGATTTTCTTACCAGGTAAATTTTTACCTACCCTTTAAAAAGCTGGTCAACTGCTCCCGCCATCATAGGGAATTTCTCTTTCACGAAGTCTTTAATGGTTTCAAGAGCTTTCAGCGCCTGTTCATCATTAAGCCCGGCTTTTTCTTTAAGTTGTTCCAGTAATTCTTCCATAATGGTGTTTTAGCCGACTACATAATAGCCGGAGATAAATAATTATTCTGTGTCGTACCTGTCCACCCTTTCAATCCCGGGCAGGTTCAGTAACTCATCTACCAACATATCCAGTTCTTCTTTATCATGCACAAACACTCTCACGTTCCCTTCGAAGATGCCATCCTTTGCTTCAATTGTCATTGCAGATATATTCACTCTTAGTTCACCACTGATGAGGTTTGTGATTTTATGAATGACTCCTACATCATCAAGCCCGATAATTTTCAAACCTGTGAGGAAAGAGATTTCTTTATTCTTGGCCCATTTGGTTTTTACCACCCGGTGGCCATAATTTGCGAGTAAACGGGCGGCATTGGGACAATTGGTACGATGGATTTTCAATCCTTCGCCAGTGGTAATAAAACCGAAGACATCATCACCCGGAATAGGTTTGCAGCAATTCGCCAGCGTATACATGATCCTGTCGCTGCTTTCACCAAAGATGATAAGTTCTGCATCTTTTTTAGAATGCTTATTTATCTCGGGCTCATGTTTCTCTTCCTGTACTTTTGCCGCCGGTTTTGGAGGTACAAGCTTATCGCCATGAACAGTGAATTCTTTTAATTCCTTCAGGTCGATCTTCTTTACCGCAATATCATATAATAAGTCCAGGGAATTACCTAGTTTATAATACACCGTAAGTTCATCCAGGTTGGCTGGGTTCATGGCGGCATTCATGCCTTCCAGTTTTTTCTGCAGGGTATATTTGCCGTCTTCGGCTATCTTTCTTTTTTCTTCTTTTAAAGTGTCCTTGATCTTTGTTTTGGCCTTACTTGTTACTACGAAATTGATCCATTCGCTGTTGGGCTTTTGTTTGGCACTGGTAATAATTTCTATCTGGTCCCCGCTTTTTAATTTGTAACTGATGGGTACAAGTTTGTGGTTTACTTTAGCCCCTATACATTTGCTGCCAACGGCAGTGTGTACACTAAAAGCGAAGTCAAGCGCGGTGGCACCGATCGGCAGCATTTTTACATCTCCCTTGGGCGTATATACATATATTTCTTCTGTAAGGAATGAAGTTTTAAAATCCTGTAAAAAATCAAGAGAATTGCTGTCCTGGTTGCCCAGGGCTTCCCTGATCTGGTGGAACCACTTATCGAAACGGCTTTCATCATCCTTGCCTTCTTTATATTTCCAGTGGGCCGCCAAACCTTTTTCTGCAATCTCGTTCATTCGCTTGGTGCGGATCTGCACCTCTACCCATTTGCCTGCTGGCCCCATTACAGTAGTATGTAAAGCTTCGTATCCGTTACTCTTGGGGTTGCTAAGCCAGTCGCGTAAACGCTCGGGAGATGGATTGTATTCATCAGTGATGATGCTGTATACTTTCCAGCAATCTTCCTTCTCCCTTTCAGGTGGTGAGTTCACGATGATCCGGATGGCGAACAGGTCATAAACTTCTTCGAACGACACTCCTTTCTTCTTTATCTTATTCCAGATAGAGTGAATACTTTTCGGACGGCCGTGAATATCAAAATCAAAATCTGCTTTATCGAGTTTGTCTTTTAATGGACGGATAAAATCATTTATGTAACGGGTTCTTTCTCTCTTTGTATCCTGGAGTTTCTGGGCAATATATTTATAGGTGTCCGGTTCCATGTACTTCATGGCCAGGTCTTCCATTTCTGTTTTGATGCTGTACAATCCCATACGATGGGCAAGCGGAGCATACACATATACAGTCTCAGAACATATTTTCAGTTGCTTTTCCCTCTTCATACTGTCCATAGTGCGCATGTTGTGCAACCTGTCGGCCAGTTTAATAAGTATAACCCTGGGATCATCAGTGAGGGTAAGAAGTATCTTCTTGAAATTTTCTGCCTGTTGACTGGTATTGGCATCGAGTACTGTAGAGATTTTGGTGAGGCCATCCACGATCTTCCCGATCTCCGGCCCGAATTCCCGGTTAATATCCTGCAGGGTTATATCCGTATCTTCTACCGTATCGTGTAACAGGGCACAGATAGTACTCCGGATGCCCAGGCCGATTTCTTCCACGCAGATTTTAGCCACGGCAAGCGGATGAAGAATATACGGCTCCCCGCTTTTGCGACGCATAGTCTGGTGGGCCTCTGCTGCCATTTCAAAACCCTGCCGGAGCAGTTCCTTATCGCCGGGCTTAAGTTTTACCTTTAAAACCCGCAATAATCCTCGATATTGGCGCAAAATCTCTTTTCTTTCCTCTTCTTCCGTAAAGTTATAGGCAGGTATGATCGCTGTTGTTTGCATACTATTGCTACGAATTTAGTTCAAATAATGCAAAGGAATGAAGCAAGACAGCCTGATTCTGCTGCGCGTCATTACATTGACCCCTTGTTTAACTTTTAAGAAACAGCAAAGGTCAAATATCTTTCTCCCTGAATAGTTTTTTACCATGAAAAACCCTAATTTTGCCACCCGTTTGCGGATGTGGCGAAATTGGCAGACGCACTAGACTTAGGATCTAGCGCCGCAAGGCATGTAGGTTCGACCCCTATCATCCGCACTTTAAGGTTTACCCTCTCCCGTAGGAGAGGGTTTTTTAAAATTTTATATTATGGCAACAGTAGTAAGAGAAAATATCGGTTTACTGAACGATAAGATTATTGTAAAACTTGAAAAGAGTGATTACCTGCCTTCTTTTGAAAAGAAGCTGAAAGAGTATAGTAAGACCGCAAACATTCCCGGCTTCAGGAAAGGGATGGTGCCGGCTGGGATGATCAAAAAAATGTACGGTCCTTCAATTTTCAGTGATGAGATCCTGCGTGGTGTGGAAAAGGAATTATATACTTACCTGAATACCGAAAAGCCTGAAATATTTGCACAACCGCTTCCGCTGGAAAGCGACATGAGTAAAATAGATCTGAACAATCCTGCTGATTACGAATTTGGTTTCGAGATAGGCCTGAAGCCTGCATTCGAAATTCCAGATGTTGCCAAGGCGCCCTTAACCATGTACAAGGTAGACGTTACTGAAGAAATGATCAATGAAGAATTGAATCGTATCCAGATTAAAGCCGGTAAAATGACAGAGCCCGAGGTAATAGACAATGAAGAAAATGTCTTGAATGTATTGTTTACAGAATCTGACGAAAGCGGTATACCTGTTGAAGGTGGAGTAAGTAAGGAAAACTCTGTATTATTAAAATACTTTACCCCGGCCATGCAAAAGGAGCTGATGGGAAAAAAGATGGGCGACAGTTTTATTTTCCAGTTAAAAGAATCTTTCCCGGCCGACAAACTCCAGTTAATGCTGGAAGACCTGGGTTTCGAAAAAAACGATGCCGAGGCAGCTAAAAAATACTTTAAACTGGAAGTGGCAAAAATTGGCCTGGTTGAAAAACGCGATATGAATGAAGAGTTGTTTAACGAAATTTTCCCTGGCAGGAACATTACCTCTGAAGCAGAATTAAGAGAGGCACTTAAAACCGAGATTCAGCAATACTGGGATGCGCAAAGTAAAAACCAGTTACACGACCAGCTATATCACTATATGATTGACGCTACCAATATGGAATTTCCTGCAGACTTTTTGAAGCGTTGGTTGCAAACCGGTGGCGAAAAACCTAAATCAGCCGAAGAAGCGGAGCAGGAATATCCCGGCTTTAACAACCAGCTTAAGTGGACATTGATCAGTGACCGTATCATTTCAGAAAACAAACTGGAAGTAAGTAACGAGGAATTACGTGAATACATGAAAGCCGAAGTGATGCGTTATTTTGGTACCATGAATATTGGTGAAGACCTTAGTTGGTTAGATGCGTATATGGACAGGATGATGAAAGATGAGAAGCAGGTAGATGCTACTTACCGCCGGTTAATTACCGAAAAACTTTTCAATTTTGTGGAAACAAAAGCAACCCCAAAAAACAAGACCGTAAGTGCAGAAGAACTTACAGGAATGCAACATAACCACCAGCATTAATCTGATTGAACGGCTGGCAATAATTTAAAAAATCTCCCATTCAACGGAGATTTTTTTTTGCCCGCCCACTGCATGTAATTGAGGTAAAAAAAAGGATCGTAATTCTTATAGCTCATACAAGTGATACAG
>JBKJUT010000135.1:0-29781 GCA_046590515.1 Ferruginibacter sp. | reverse complement strand
TATCACCAGAACTAGGAATGATAGTACCATCTACCACGTATAATGGACCACCACCCACACCCAGTGAATTTTCACCGCGAAGTCGGATTATTGTTTCGCTACCAAGTTTCGCAGCAGACTGGCTACGGATCTGGGCACCGGCAACTTTACCGGCAAGCGCGTTATTTACGTTAGAAGCCCTGACAGCGTTAAGTGCTTCAGCCGAAACAGTCTGCACGTTAGAAGCAGTACTCCTGGCAGTACGTTTTGTATTAAATGCACTGGTTACAATTACTTCCGCAATTGTATTTTGCTTTAACTGCAAAGAAGAACTGATGCTTGACATATTACCAACCGGTACTTCTACTTGTTGGTACGCAGTTTGAGAAATAACCAATACATCCCCGGTTTTTACCCGGATCTGGTATTCTCCATTGGCATCGGTTTGAACCCCTGTACCGTTCTTAATTATAACTGAGGCAAATGGAACAGGTTTTCCGTTTGCATCGGTTACCCGGCCAGATACTATCCGGCTCTGGGCAAATGCCAAAACCCCACAGAGCATCAGCATCGTAAACAGTGTTAAAAATCTTCTCATGTGCTATTGATGTTTGTTTAATGAAGTGTAAAAATAAGGGAATTTAATCAGCATCAAAAAATTGTTAAATCTTTTTTACTACTTAAAATACACCTTTTCATCCCAGTTAATGACATATTGTGGAAAGGATATGCTGCATAACCTTTAAAGAATATTAAAATTTGTAGATCACCTGCACTTTAATTTCAGTTCTCTTATTCCCTGATATTTCATCCAGGCCAGAACCTATTTTTTGTTTTTCTTTGTATACCGTCTGGGCAATTTTTACCCAACCAGTCAGTTTACGGGTGATATCATAATTGAGATTGAGATAATAACGGTAACCTTTATCATAAAATACAGGGATAGAGTACCCATACAACACATCATTTTCGAAGGCATACAGCCTGCTGTTGTAGCTATCCGTTTCAAAATAAAGTAACCGCATATTACCTGCATATTTCTTACGCATAGGCTTATAAAATACATCTCCATATACCAGGAAGCCCTGTTCAGCCGTGGTTGCCTGCTTATCGAACCATACTATTTCAACCCGGTTGCGCAAAGTGATTACAGGGCTTACCTTGTAACTGACCTGTGTTCTCCAACCCTGGCGGGGCTGGTAAATTACCGGACTGATGGCCAGGTCATCAGGATTGTAGTTTATCCCTTTAGATTCCCGTTTGTAGCGGGTATACGCTTCGAAAACTTTATTAGGACGATAAAGCAGTTGCACCAGGTAATCAGTACCCGTAGTTGGCCCGTTAACCCGGAATTTTAAGGCCGGAAACCGGTACACGTCTGCATAGGCATCTATCTGCCATTGAAAAGATGGTTTAATATGAATACCAGAGAAAAAACCTCTTTCATTAGTAGGTGAACTACTTTCAGTGAAAGCATTTGTGTTTAAAGACTGGTAGCCGGGAGCCAGGTTGCGGTACAGGAAGCTCATGTCCACATTTGAACCTGCGCTTATCAACAAACCCTGTACAAACGCCAGTTTATTACTGCTGCTGGTTGCGGCTTCGCCGAAAAAATGCATATTTTTTACCGTATAACTGTAATCTGTACTGTAGTTACCAAAATTTTTGCCAGTAAGGGCGAAATAGTTATAAGCCTGTGCGTCTTTTTTCAAGCCATATTTAAGTTGGTACTGGATGGCATTCACACCTATATGCAGGTTATTGGTATTATAGGCCAGGTTGCCGCCAAAAGCCAGCATTCGGTTGATATTCCTGTCTTCCACCTCAGATTTTGTACGATGGTAACCGGAGGTTTGCAGGGAGGAAATGAAATCTTCATTTACTACCGATGTATCAGTTACAAAATTGGCATCTACATTTCTTAATGAACCAAACAAAGTGGTTTCCCATTTTTTCTTTGCTAATGTAACGGCAGCGCCACGGTGAAAACTTATTTCACCCGGGGAACTATAAGGCCTGAGTACGGCAGATTGTCTTTTAGTAGCCAGCACATCAGGACCTTTTTTAAAGGCCAGGCTCTGCCATTGTGTAAGACCCTGCCCAAGGTTAACAGTATAATCGCCCAGGGCTACGGCTTTAATAACACCGAGGTTACGGGCAAAAAAGTGGGCCGAATAAAAATCAAATCCATTCTTCTGGGCACCCTGGAAAAACTGCTCACCTGGGTCTTTCTCACCCGTAAAACCATATTGCAAAAGATTTTTGTAAGTATACTTGTATCGAACGAGTAACCGTTGGGGTGAGCCCATGTAATAATTTACCGCTTTGGTAGAATCGAGCTTAAATCCTTTGGATCTTTCCACTACCTGGTTGGCACGCAAAAGCAGGGTACGGTCACCGCCGGAAAAACGCTGGCCGAGTGACTCCCGTAATGAAAGATTACTATTAACGGTAATGAATGGACGTAGCCGGTTAATGGTGGTTATATCCCAGCCCGGGATTGCCTGTATTTCATAAAGATTTATAAAACTTCCCAATAAGTTCCGGTAAGATAACAGGCTCTGTACCTGCAGTGGAGTCAGTATGTTCAGGTTTTTCAGCAAAGTTCCGTCTGCCGTATTCAGGTTAATAGGATGGTCTTTGTATTGCACCAGTTCCTGCAGGTAAGAATCATCCTCAATATCAGCATCGGTATTATTTTCGGTGATGTTTTCGAGTTGCTGTTCTGTAATAGTTCCGACTGAATCGGTAACCTGTGCCCGGGAGCAGAAGCCGGATACAGTTACAATAATTATAAATAGTAATTTCTTCATTATTCCTTTCCCTTAAAGTTGGTCATCAGTAAAATTCCGGGTGAAAATCCCAACTGGGGATGATAACTACCGGAAAGGTCTAAACGCATATTTTTCCAGGCAACTCCTGCCCCGGCATAACTGCTGCCGGTTTCGCTCATAAAACCCGCGCGGATAAAAAACTGCTGGTGGAAATTATATTGTACACCGCCGGTTACGTTTACGGATTTATTTTCTTCTTTAATGATTTCAGTACTGATAAAAAAATTGCGTGAGGCATCGTACCCCAGCCCGAAAGAATAGGCAGAGGCAAGTTTTTCTTCACCAGACTTTCCCAATTTTCCACCTACAGGATTATATACGTGTATTCCTCCCCGTAGCTGGTCAGAGAAATGAATGATAGTACCTGCTTCAAAATTGATAGCAGAGGCATTACCGTAGGCAGGTATTCGGTAACCATAATAATTAAACTGAACCCCGATATCCAGTTTTTTACCCAGGCTGCGGGCATAGGCCAACCCCACCTTATTTTCATTAAAATCCTTGAAACCGGCATAATTTAACTGAATTCCGAAATTTCCCTTGCTCGTAGGAAAACCTGCAGCCAGCGAATAACTGCTGTTTTCTGACAGCATGAACCGGCGTTCTCCATAGATTCCCGCACCGGCTGTTTTAAGACTTGCCAACGCAGCCTGGTTACTGGTAAATGAAAACACATCAACCTGCTGGCTGCTGTAAGCACCCAGTCCTATATAAGGCATACTGATGCTGTATCGCATCGACTGGGCATTGGTAAAATACACGCAACATAGGGTTAGCACACCTAAAAGGACAAATTTTCTCAAAGCTGTTTGTTTTAAAGGGGTTCAAGGTAATTAAAAACATCAAATGAAACATGGATTATAATCTTGTTTTAAATCAGGTATACTTAATTAATTTTGCACTATGATAGTTTTAGACGGCAAAATTGCGGCCGCCGCCGTGAAAGTGAAAATCAGGAAAGCAATCGACAACCTGGTATCCCACGATAAAAGAGTGCCTCACCTGGCAGCAATATTGGTAGGAAGCAATGGAGCCAGCGAAACGTACGTAGCAAGCAAAATCCGCAATTGCGGAGATGTGGGTATAAAAAGTTCCCTGGTGAGGCTGGAAGATGATGTGTCTGAAGAGAAACTGGCTGCAGAAATAATTGCACTTAACGGGGATCCACTGGTAGACGGGATTTTAGTGCAGTTGCCATTACCTGCACATATCAGTGAAGCAAATATTATCAGCCTGGTGTCACCGGCCAAAGACGTAGATGGTTTCCATCCGATAAATGCGGGCAAACTTATGCAGGGAACCGAAACTTTCATACCTGCTACTCCCTATGGAATCATACTGTTATTGCAACACTTCGGGGTAGAAACAGCAGGAAAAAAAGCAGTTGTTATTGGGAGAAGCAATATCGTCGGAAGGCCTATGAGTGTGCTTTTGAGCCAGAACAGTATATATGGAAACTGTACAGTTACATTATGTCATAGTAAAACCATAGGTTTAAATGAAGAATGCCGGCAGGCTGATATCATTGTAGCGGCACTCGGACAGCCCGGTTTTCTCAAAGCAGAAATGGTAAAAGAAAATGCGGTGGTAATAGATGTGGGTATCACACGTGTAACAGATCCAACCACTAAATCCGGATTTGCCATTAAAGGGGATGTAGATTACCCGAATGTGGCACCCAAATGCAGTTTCATAACCCCTGTACCGGGAGGGGTAGGGTTGATGACAATCGCAGCTTTATTAACCAATACGCTCACAGCCTATGAACAACGGGCAGGTGTACAGGCTAAACAAAATGCCGCATTATAAATCAGAATGA
The DNA here is from genome assembly GCA_046590515.1 of Ferruginibacter sp. GTDB lineage: Bacteria > Bacteroidota > Bacteroidia > Chitinophagales > Chitinophagaceae > Ferruginibacter. The sequence continues at coordinate 25,149 of JBKJUT010000135.1, read as the reverse complement.
TCGCAGAAACAAATAAAGAAACAACAATGGACGTTCAGCCGGCACACAGGTATCAGTTACCGGTGATGGAAAGTTTTTATACTATTCAGGGAGAAGGTTATTACCAGGGAAGTGCCGCTTATTTCGTAAGGTTAGGTGGATGTGACGTAGGTTGTGTATGGTGCGACGTAAAAGAAAGTTGGGATGCCTCCCGGCACCCGGTCAGACACATTACTGATATCGTAACGGAGATTACGCAAACCGCCGCCAGGATGGTAGTCATAACCGGTGGCGAGCCTTTATTCCATGACCTTACTGATTTAACCAATGCTATAAAGGAAAAAGGGATCCAGACTAACATTGAAACATCCGGTTCTTCTCCTTTAAGCGGATTGTGGGACTGGATCTGTGTATCTCCTAAAAAATTCAAAGAGGCGCTGCCAGAAGTTTTACAAAAGGCAAATGAATTAAAGATCATCATCTATAACAAGTCGGATTTTGCCTGGGCAGAAAAATATGCCGGTATGGTGAGCGCGGATTGTAAACTATATCTTCAGCCCGAGTGGAGCAAGGAAGCCCTGATGACACCGTTAATGGTTGACTATATCAAGCACCATCCCCAATGGGAGTTGTCAATACAGATTCATAAATATATCAACGTGCCATAGGATATCTCTTAATGTGTTTTAACATTCTGCTGCCATTGTATTTTGCTTTTATAATTATCTTCATATTGTACCTCTATAAAAACGCGCATATTGAATTGTAAGAAATTATTCCTGGCCACTGTCTTAACCTTCCTTTTCCTGGCGTCAACTGCCCAATGGTACAACCCTGACAAGGTGAGTAAAAAAGTAAATGCCTTGAATGAAACTGCCTACGGTGAAGCCACAGAGGGAAAATACCTGCCGGCAATTACCCACTTAACGGAAGCCTTAAAACTTGACCCCAGGTTTGTAGATGGATACTTATCACGTGCAGGGATATACGCCAATCTTAAACAATATGAAAATTCCATAGCTGATTTTGAAAGGGCAACGAACCTGGATTCGGTTTATGCCAGTACCTACCTTCTGCCTTACTCTATATCCCTGGCCGGTACCGGCGATTTCAGCAAAGCCTTACAAACGGTGGAGCGGTTTTTAGCCACTCCCCGTCTGAATGAACAGAGTATACGTGCCGGCAAATACAGGAAAAAAACGTACGAATTTGCTATAAATTTTGATAAGGGCCGGGATAGTGGTTATGTATTTAAATCCCGAAACCTGTCTGACAGCATAAATTCTGACGCACTAGAATACTACCCTTCACTTACTATTGATGGCAGTAAGATGATATTTACCCGGCGGGTTAATAGTGATGAAGATTTTTATGAAAGTGACTTTGTGAACGGCCATTGGACAAAAGCCAGGCCTATTGAAGGAAAAATCAATACAAACTTCAATGAAGGCGCACAGAATATTTCGCAGGATGGAAAAATACTGGTATTCACAGGTTGCTTATACCCCGAAGGGCAAGGCAGCTGCGATTTGTACATTGCTTACAGAACGAAGAACGGTAGCTGGACGGAACCGGAGAACATGGGTCCTTTGCTCAATACTGAATTCTGGGAGACTTCACCTTCTTTATCTCCCGATAAACGCGACCTGTATTTTTCAAGTACCCGGCCCGGCGGATTCGGTGGCTCGGATATCTGGGTAAGCCATCGTTTGAATAACGGCAAGTACGGCCGGCCTAAAAACCTGGGACCTACGATCAACACTTCCGGCGATGAGGGATCAGCATTTATACATGCAGATAACCAGACATTGTATTTTAACAGTACCGGCCACCCGGGTTATGGATCTACTGACCTTTACCTCTCCCGGAAATTAAATGACAGCACCTGGGGAACCGCGCAGAACCTGGGATATCCCATTAATACCATAGATGATGAAGGCTCCCTGATAGTGGCGGCAGATGGCAAAACTTCGTACTATGCCAGTGACCGGGGAGACAGCAAAGGCGGGCTCGACCTGTATACTTTCCAACTCCGTCCGGCGGCACAGGCTTTGAAAACCATGTGGGTGAAGGGGCAGGTGTTTGATAAAAAAACACTGAACGGTTTACCTTCATCGGTAGAACTAACTGACCTGGATAGCCGCAGAATTATTTCACGACTGCAAACAGACGAAGATGGCAACTACCTGGTCACATTACCGGCCGGAAAAAATTATGCTTTCAATGTAAACCGCAAAGGGTATTTGTTTTATTCTGATAATTTTTCGCTGCGCAATATTTCAATTGACTCTCCCATGGTAGTGAACATACCCCTGCAACCTATTGAAGCCGGTGCTTCCATTGTTTTAAAAAATATCTTTTTCGACAACAATGAATGGAAACTCAAAACTGAATCAATTACTGAACTGGACAAAGTAGTGGCTTTGCTCATAGATAATCCAAAACTCTCAATCCAGATAGATGGTCATACTGATAATGTAGGTAAAGTTGCAGATAACCTGTTACTGAGTATTAACCGCGCCAAAGCAGTGGTAGCCTATTTACTTAATAACGGTATAAATATCAAACGACTTACTTCCAAAGGGTATGGGTCTACAAAACCTATCGCACCTAATACCACCGAAGCGGGAAAATCACTGAACAGGAGAACGGAATTAAACGTGGTTTCCAACAATTAAGTAATTATTCTTGTAGTACACATGAATGATGAACTGCTATACCAGGTGGCACTCACCCGTGTTCCCCAGGTCGGTGATGTAGTAGCCCGGGCATTGCTGCAATGCTTTGGCAGTGCACGCGAAGTCTTTGAAGCTCCTAAAAGACGCATGGAAAAAATAGAAGGTATCGGTGAAGCTAGAATCCGTTCCATAAAAAATTTCAATGGATTTAAAGAATGTGAAAAGGAGGTCCGTTTCATAGAAAAATATCACATCACCCCTCTTTTTATAAATCAGCCGGATTATCCCCGTCGCTTACTGCATTGCTATGACAGTCCTGTTCTTTTATATTATAAGGGAACGGCTGATCTGAATGCTGCGAAAATTATTTCCATCGTGGGCACACGAAATCATACTGAATATGGCAAATGGTTTTGCAATGAATTGATAGCCGGTCTAAAAGGACAGGAGATCATTGTGGTTAGCGGGCTGGCTTATGGCATTGATACATTGGCACACAAAGCCTCAATTAAAAATCAACTTTCAACTGTAGGGGTATTGGCACATGGCCTCGACACTATCTACCCTTCACCTAATAAAATACTGGCCCGGCAAATGACGGAACAGGGAGGTTTATTAACTGAATTTGGATCAGGAACCAAACCTGACCGCGAAAATTTCCCACGCCGCAACAGGATAGTTGCCGGCATGTGCGATGCAATTGTAGTGGTGCAATCCGGGCTGGCAGGAGGTTCCCTTATTACCGCCGAATTAGCCAATGGGTACAACAAGGAAGTTTTCGCACTTCCTGGCCGTGCAAATGATCCTAAAAGTGAAGGTTGTCATTACCTGATTAAATCCAACAAAGCAATCCTTATCACGTGTGTGGAAGATTTATTGTCGGGCATGAACTGGCTGGAACAGGGCACACGTCCCACTTACCAGCAGGCGGCTTTATTCCCGGGCTTTGGAGAAAATGAACTGCAGGTATTAAAAATTCTGGAAGGCGGAATTCCTGTTCTTATTGACCAGATTTATGCAAACTGTAACCTGAACAGCAGCGCCATTGCTGCAGCCTTGCTGCAACTTGAGATGGCCGGGGTGGCGCGTGCATTACCAGGGAAGCAGTACCAACTGGTATAGTGCGCGCATTTAACTTTACAGGTGTGAGCGTGAGTAACTTGGCAGGTTTTTATTAGCTTTGCACATGGCTACAATAAATAAAACAACCGGTTCTGTTACCCCAAAATTTTTTGGTGAAGGCCTGACTTTCGATGATGTTTTGCTGATGCCGGCCTATTCACAGATTTTACCCAGAGATGTTGATATTACTTCGCGCCTGACAAAAAACATTACACTGAATATACCTATGCTCAGCGCAGCTATGGATACGGTAACTGAAGCCAGGTTAGCTATTGCCTTGGCGCGGGAAGGTGGACTGGGTATACTTCACAAGAACATGTCAATAGAGCAACAGGCCGACCAGGTGAGAAAAGTCAAGAGAAGTGAGAACGGGTTGATATTAGACCCGGTTACACTGCAGCCCGACGCTACTATTGGTGAAGCGATACAACTAATGAGGGAAAATAAAATCGGGGGCATTCCAATTGTGGACAAACAGCATAAGCTGGTAGGTATTCTGACCAATCGTGACCTTCGCTTTGAAACCAATTATGCAGCAAAAGTCAGTTCAGTTATGACCTCTCAACATCTTATAACTGCACCCGAAGGCACTGATTTAAAAAAGGCAGAATTAATATTTAAAAAGAATAAAATCGAAAAATTACCGGTAGTAAATAAAGCCGGCAGACTTACAGGGTTGATCACCTTTGGTGATATATTAAAATTGAAAAGTCACCCCAACGCTGTTAAAGATGGTTATGGGCGGCTGATGGTAGGCGCCGGTGTGGGAATAACAGGAGATATTATGGACAGGGTATCTGCTTTACAACGTTCCGGGGTAGATATTGTTTGCCTCGACAGTGCCCACGGCCACACCAAGGGAGTAATGGATGCTTTAAAATATATCAAAAAGAATTTCCAAGGACTGGATATTATTGCCGGCAATGTAGCCACTGCAGAAGGTGCGCTGGCCCTGGCTGAAGCCGGTGCTGATGCGGTGAAAGTCGGTATCGGTCCCGGTTCCATTTGTACTACCCGGATAGTTGCGGGCACTGGGGTGCCGCAAATTACAGCAGTTATGGAAGCTGCCAAAGCTTTAAAAAACAAGAAAGTAGGCATCATTAGTGATGGAGGTATCCGCTATACCGGAGATATGGTGAAAGCCCTGGCTGCCGGTGCCACCTGCGTAATGATGGGAAATGTTTTTGCGGGTACTGAAGAGAGCCCGGGCGAAACTATCATTTATGAAGGCCGGAAGTTCAAACAATACCGTGGCATGGGTTCCCTGGGTGCCATGGCACAGGGTAGCAGCGACCGTTATTTCCAGGACGTAGAAGATGATATTAAGAAATTTGTGCCGGAAGGGATCGAAGGCCGGGTGGCATTTAAAGGCAACCTGGATGAGGTAGTACATCAATATACAGGAGGCTTGAAAGCAGGTATGGGTTACTGTGGGGCATCAAATATAGTTGAACTGACAAAAGCTACATTTGTAAAAATCAGTAATGCGGGTATGCGTGAAAGTCATGCACACGACATTGACATAACCAAAGAAGCTCCTAATTACAGCCGTTAATCAATACAAAGGAAATAAACCAGCCGAAATCCCAAATATGAAAAATCCGGTTACCCGCTTTATTTTACTGTTTTTGCTCTTTGGGCATACAGTAGTAGCACAGGATTCTTCCCACATACGCATAAGCCTGCTCACCTGTTCACCGGGTGATGAATTATATTCCATTTTCGGGCACAGTGCTATACGCATTACAGACAGCTCCAGCGTAAATGATATTGTATATAACTACGGCACTTTCAATTTTGAAGATGAAGGATTCTACCTGAAATTCATCAGGGGAAAACTTTTATATTATATCAGCACTGAAAGATTTGATGAATTCAAGAACCTGTACCAATCTACTAACCGAGGAATTACCGAGCAGGTATTAATTTTAACTGCCGGAGAAAAAATGCATCTACTGCAGGCATTAAATGAAAACCTGAAAGAAGAAAACAGGTATTATCAATATGATTTTTTCCTGGATAACTGCACTACCCGGTTAAGAGATATTATTGAACAGGGTAAAAAACCAACCCCCCTCCTGCCGGCGGTAATGCCTGCAACTACCCGGTACCGTCAGGCGATACATTCATACCTGGATAAAGGTCACCAATACTGGAGCAAATTAGGTATCGACATTTTACTCGGTGCGCCTACAGACGCTGTCATGACGGCACGCCAGCAACAATTTCTCCCCGACAACCTGATGAAAGCCCTGGATCTTGCTTCCAATATTCCTATAGTTGAAAAAAAACAGCAACTGTATGAGTTTAACCCGGTTGGTAATACATTCCATTGGTTTACCCCTTTATTTTTCTTCACCTCGCTCCTGGCACTATACATTTTACTGGATATAAGCCGGTCTGAAAAATTACATTCACTCCTCCTGGGACTCGATGGGCTTTTATTCTTTCTGACCGGTGCACTGGGGGTTTTATTGGTTTTTATGATGACAGCAACAGACCACACTATGGCAAAAGAGAATTATAACATATTGTGGGCCTGGCCAACCCACCTGGTGTTTTCTTTTTTTATTAACCGGAAAACCAGAATTATTGCCTGGTATTATTTAATCACTGTACTGGGTTCATTACTGATGATCGCAGCCTGGTTTTTTCTCCCGCAACAAATGAACTATGCCCTTCTGCCTTTTATTGTTTTAATAGGTTACCGCGCGGCCAGCCATTATTTTAAATTAAAGCGCCATGATTAAGCAGGTCATTTATTCAACCAAAAAAATTCACTACCGCAAAACCGGCCAGGGACCCGCTGTAATGCTGGTGCATGGCTTTGGGGAGGATGGTGATATTTGGAATGAATTTACCAGGGAAATAGAAAATAAATTTACTCTCCTAATACCTGATCTTCCGGGAAGCGGAGAATCTGAAGCATTAACCGGTAAGCCTTGCCTGGAAGATTTTGCTGAAATACTGCACACAATATTGCAGTTTGAAAATATTGAAAAAGTTGCAGTTATCGGTCACAGTATGGGTGGCTATATCGCTCTAGCCTTCGCCGAAAAATATCCAATGATGTTAACGGGACTTGGTCTTTTTCAAAGTAGTGCATATGCTGATGACGAGGTAAAAAAACAAACCCGTTCAAAGGCAATTGAATTTATACAATCAAACAGCGGCACTGCCTTTATGAAAACCAGTCTGCCTGGCTTATTTCAAAAGCCGGAAAAATTCCAGAAAGAATTACAAGTATTATTAACTAAAGCAGGTAAGGTGGACAGCAATGTACTTGTCCAGTATTACGAAGCAATGAAAATGCGCCCGGACCGGAGGAAGGTATTAACTGAGATTGACGTGCCGGTACTGCATATAATGGGAGAACATGATAAGGCAGTACCTTTTTCACAAAGTTTGGAACAGTGCCAACTTTCTGCCATTTCCTACGTATATATACTAAGAAATAGCGCTCATATGGGTATGCTGGAAGAAAAACAATTAAGCCTTAGCAATTTATTAGCGTTTTTACACGATAATAGAGGAGTAGCTTAAAAGGTCAGACAGCATTTTTGAGTAATTTACAGTCTTATTATATATCGGGAATAATGAAAAAGGTCTTACTATTGTTTTCACTGCTTTTATGTGTTGTTTTAGCTGAAGCCAAGCATATAACAGGTGGAGAAATGATATATGAATACAAAGGCCCAGGCAGCTTGCCTAACTCAAAATCTTATACTATTACTTTAAAAATTTTCAGGGATGAGGACTGTGTAAGTTGTGCAAGTATGCCAACTTCCGTTACTATAGGAATTTTCAGCAATAATAACAGCCAGTTGTATGGCGGCTATCAGACTATCCCCTTATCCTATTCAGAAACAGTTCCTATTAATCCACTGCCGCCCTGCATTACAAATCCACCTACACTGGTATACAAAGTAGGATATTATATTTTTAATATTGACCTGCCTGATAACGCACTGGGTTATACGGCCGCTTACCAGACGTGTTGCAGAATCGACGGTATTATGAATGTGCCCAACAGCATCGGAGCCACTTTTACCACCCAAATACCAGGTTTGCTTGCCCTGGGGGCAACGGGCACGGATAGCAGCCCGCAATTTTTTACGGGTATTTCAGTAGTCTGTTTCAATAAACCGTTTACCCTCGATTTCAGTGCTATAGATCCTAATCCAGAAGATTCACTGGTCTATAGTTTTTGCGGAGCTTACAGTGGTGGGGCGGCTACAGATGCCAACTACAATACCCCGGCTCCGCCTTCCTACCCTACTCTGGCTTATACAAACGGTTTTACGGGTAATTCACCCCTGGGTACGCAGGCTACGATTAATACGAGAACCGGAATTATATCAGGCATCGCTCCCGGCACCGGTAAGTACGTGGTTTCTGTTTGTGTATCGAGTTACCGGGAAGGTGAGTATATCAGCACACACCGCAAAGATTTTATTGTAACGGTAGCGCCCTGCGACCTGGCAGGTGCCCAGTTGCAACCAAGTTACCTGAGTTGTGATGGTTTTACTTTCGATTTTACCAACCTCAACAATTCGATTTTAAATACCAGCTTTCTTTGGGATTTTAGTGATGGCTTCACTTCAAACCTGGAAAATCCGAGTCACACATATAATGTGGCCGGCATCTATACTATTAAGCTGGTAGTAAACCAGGGAAGCCCTTGTTCGGATTCGGCAACCTCCCAATTAAAAGTATTCCCGGGTTATTTCCCTGGCTTTACCAATAATTCTCCAATGTGTAAAGGAATACCTGTTTCCTTCCAGGATGCTACTATTGCGGCATACGGAGCACCAAACAGTTGGATCTGGGATTTTGGAGACCCCTCGGTTTCCACAGATGTAAGTACAATCAAGAACCCGTCCTATACTTACAGCACAGCAGGGAGTTACGTGGTTTCGCTGGTGGTGGGCAGCGATAAAGGATGTACCGGTGTGTTCCGGGATACGATAAAAATTGTAGACAAACCCCAGTTAAAATTAACCAACGATACTTTAATCTGTTCGATAGATACTTTGCAATTAAATGCCCAGTCTACCTCGGGAGGGAATATAACCTGGAGTCCTGATTATAATATAAGCAACACCTCGAGTTTTAATCCGCAGGTATGGCCTGCCGTTACTACCACATACCTGGCCAGTTACAGCGACAATTTTGGATGCAGCACTACGGCACAGGTGAAGGTATCTGTTGTTGACAGTGTTACACTCCTGGCCATGCCAGACACTACTATTTGCACATCTGACCAGTTGACATTGCAGGTTAATAGTGATGCACTTCAGTATAGCTGGACACCGGCAAACTCATTGAATAATCCACAGATTAAAAATCCGGTTGCCACCCCGCCTTCCTCTACTTTATATACTGTCAAAGGATCAATTGGTAAATGCACTTCCACTGACCAGGTATTGGTGAAGACGGTTGCTTATCCCAATGCTGTAGTAAGCCCTGAGGCGTTTATATGCTTTGGATCTGGTACCCAACTGAGTGCATCCGGGGGAAGTATATACAGTTGGACTCCGGCGAACTACTTATCATCGCCAAACATTCCCAATCCACGGGTAATAAATCCTCCTATAAGTGTTACATACACAGTTTCAGTAAGAGATACTTTGGGTTGTCCCAAGCCCGTTTTTAAAACAGTACGCGTAAACGTAATTAAAATTCAGGCCAATGCAGGTCCGGCTGATACTTCGGTCGTTCTCGGCCAACCTTTGCAATTGATGGCTACCGGCAGCCTTCATTACAGCTGGTTCCCCGGCACCTGGCTTAATAACCCTTCTATATCCAACCCGCTGGCTTTACCGCAGGATAATATTTTATATACGGTGCGTGTGAGTGACGATGCGGGTTGTTTTGGAACAGATAGTATTTTGGTGAAAGTTTACAAGATTGCACCAGACTTACTTGTTCCAACAGCATTTACTCCTAATGGTGATGGCAATAATGATGTTTTCCGTCCTATTCCTATTGGCATGAAATCCCTTGATGCATTCCGGGTTTATAACCGTTGGGGACAATTATTATTTTCCACTACCCAACAAGGCCTGGGCTGGGATGGCACCATCAAAGGCAATCCCCAGGATGCAGGAACCTTTGTCTGGTATGCGGAAGGCACAGATTACTTGGGAAAGCGTATATCCAGAAAAGGCTTTGTTGTATTGATCAGATAGATTTTCCGGCAAACCTGGATTCAGAAAATTTGGGTATATTCATAGGGCTATTACCTGCGGTAAGATGAAAAAACATTTTCTCCTCTTCATATTATCCATTATTTCTTTCCAGGAAATTTTTGCTACCCATACCAAGGGAGGTTGGATGTACTATGAATACCTGGGTGCAGGCATAAGTGATCCTGCAAAAATCAGGTATAAGGTTGGCATAAAATTTTACATGGACTGTCATTCCAACATTATTGAAAATACATTCGCTTTTTCTATTTTCGGTGGAACTACACCTTTTACATTTATGCAGGATGTAAATGCACCGCTTGTTACCAATGTCGATATTCAAAACTGCCGGTTATCCTCCTGTTATCCATGTATTAATGTTATACCTGACATCTGTTATAAAATTATAACGTATGAAACGGTTATTGAACTGGCACCATCTATCAATGGTTATATAATTTCCAAACAAAGGTGTTGTCGTGTAAATGGAATCAGCAACCTGCAATCTCCTTCCAATACCCTGGGTGCCACCTACAGTATCAAAATACCAGGTGTAAACGCGGGAGTCATTAATGCACAGATCAACAGCAGCCCGTTATTTATTTTCAAGGATACTTCCATTATTTGCGGCAATAATCCTTTTACATTTAATTCAAGTGCCACAGATGCAAACGGTGATTCACTTGTTTATAGTTTTTGTAATGCGCTTGATGGGGGATCTACCTTTGACCCGATTCCCATTCCGGCCTCGAATCCTCCTTACGCGTCAGTCCCCTATTCCTCACCTTACTCCGGTAGCCAGCCCTTAGGCCCGGGTGTTACTATTAACCCGGTTACAGGTATCATTAGCGGCATAGCCCCATCGCCGGGAGAATATGTAATTTCAGTTTGTGTAAGCGAATACCGAAACGGTATTAGGTTCGCAGAATCGCGCAAAGAACTGCATATATATATTACAAACTGCAACCCTGTGGCTGCCACCCTGTCTCCCGCTTACGTTACCTGTGGAGACCTTAATTTATCGTTCAGCAATCTTACAGATAATGCAGCAATACAAAATTGGTTCTGGGTTTTTGGAGACCCAGCCTCTGGTGCAAGTGATTCATCCACATCCCAGTTTCCCAGCCATACCTTCAGTACTGCCGGAGTGTATAATGTGAAATTATATGTGAATCGTGGATTGGGTTGTGTAGATTCAGCCTTTCAGAATGTAAGTGTTTTTCCGGGGTTTTTTCCAGGTTTCCAGGTAACAAGTCCTCTATGTGTGGGGGCTCCTATACAATTCCAGGATACCACCCATACCAATTATGGAACGGTCAGTAACTGGAGCTGGAATTTCGGTGATCCATCTACCCTGGCAGACACCAGCCATTTGGCCAACCCTACCTACACTTATAATACGGCAGGTAATTACACTATTAAACTGGTAGTAAAAAACAGCAAGGGGTGTATAGATACCACCACGCGGAACATAATTATTCAACCTCTTCCCATAGTATCTGTTTTTCCACGGGATACCACCTACTGCGGGCAAGACTCGGTGAGGCTCACGGCTACGGGCAATGGCACTTTTTCCTGGTCCCCATCAACATTTATTTCCGGAAACAGTACTGCGAGCCCTTTGGTATTTCCCAGCGGACCGGCAACTTACATGGTTACCTTAAATGCCGGCGGCTGCCTTGCCCGCGATTCGGCACGTCTGAATCCTCTTAATGATCTTACCACGGCCATTGCTGCAAACCCTGCCCTTATTTGCCAGGGAGATACGTTGCAGCTAACAGGCAATGCAAATCACGCTAATATTTCCTGGCAGTGGACACCTGTCAATTACCTGGCAAGCCCGACATCTCAGGTCACAAGTGCATTTCCACCTTCTAACCAAACTTATACTTTACAGGCACGCTGGGGAAATAACTGCGTGGCTACGGCAACTAAAAATATAGCAGTTACCCCATTGGCCATCCCCAATGCAGGCGCAGATACCGGTTATTGCTCCGGCCAGGCTGGTGTTACTTTACAGGCCAGCGGCGGGTCGAGCTACCAATGGTTCCCGGTAGCAGGATTGAGCAACGCAAATATTTCCAACCCGGTGGCCACACCTCCTACTACTACGACATATTATGTATCGGTAGGAGTTAGTGGCTGTCCCGGGAGAAGAGTAGATTCTGTTATTGTGACTGCCAGGCCCCGGCCCCAGTTACAAATGCCGCGGGATACGCTTATTTGCGTAATTGATACGCTCAGGTTGCAGGCAACAGGCACAGGCACTTTCACCTGGAGCCCTGGTTATAATATCGACAATGTCAATACCAGTAACCCCCTGGTTAGCCCGGATGTGCCAACCCGGTACCGGCTGCACCTGCAGGATATGTTCGGCTGTTTCAGGGATGATTCTGTATTTATAGATGTAAAGCCTGATGTAACAGTGCATGCCGGCAATGATACATCACTTTGCAGATCTGAAAGTGTCTTACTGGCAACTACCGGCGACGGGATATCCTATTCCTGGACCCCGGTTACTGGTCTCAACAATCCATTGATAAAAAACCCGGTGGCCACTCCGCCGGTTACAACAATATATACTGTGACAGCCAACATAGGTAAATGCCAACGTTCGTCATCTGTGCAGATTACAGTGGCTCCGCTTCCCGCTGCGGATGCCGGTCCGGACCTTTTGGTTTGCAGCGGATTCAACGCACAACTAACGGCCACCGGTGGAAGCCGTTACAGATGGCGCCCGGTTATTTATCTAACAGATTCAACATCTTCCCATCCCCAGGTGATTCAACCGGTTCGTACAACCCGATACATAGTAACTGTAACAGATACACTTGGATGTAAATTAAGCCGGGAAGACACGGTTTACGTGCAGGTTATCCCGCATTTGCAGGTAGATGCCGGTCCGGCTGATACAAGTATAGCAGCAGGTGAGCCACTGAATTTACAGGCTACCGGCGCTCTTACATATCTATGGACACCAGGTTCCTGGTTAAACTCTCCTTTTATCGCCAACCCGGTTTCGACTACCCCCGGAACCATTCTCTACCGCTTAACCGGAATGGATGCAACAGGTTGCCTGGGCTACGACAGCATACTGGTGAGGGTATTCGACCTGGTGCCGGACATGTTTGTGCCTACTGCGTTTACGCCGAATGGTGATGGTATAAACGATATTTTCAGGCCTATAATGATAGGAATGAAATCCCTGGTATATTTTAAAGTGTATAACCGTTTCGGGCAATTGGTCTATGCCACTACGAAGATTGGGGAAGGCTGGAATGGAATTTATGCCGGCAAAGCCCAGGACATGGCCAACTTTGTTTGGGTGGCAGAAGGCGAAACCTATAAAGGAGAAAGGAGAAAGAAAAAAGGTAATGTTATTTTAATCAGGTAAGGCGGGCCTTAAAGCGCACAGGCTGCGCCCACATATAATTTTTAAAAATGAAAGAAACCGTATTTATTACAGGTGCCACTGCTGGTATCGGCCTGGCCTGCGCTGAAATATTCGCCTCAAGTGGCTATAATATTGTTATCACCGGGCGCAGGAATGAAAGACTTCAGGAAGTCAAAAAACAACTGGAATCATTGTATTCTATAAAGGTGTATACGCTAAAGTTTGATGTTCAATTACGTGAAGAAGTAAATGCGGCTATCAGTCAGCTGCCGGATGAATGGATGAATATCGATGTGCTTATAAATAATGCGGGGCTGGCCCTGGGCCGGGATTCATTCGATAAAGCAGATATTGACGACTGGGAAACAATGCTTCACACAAATGTGGATGGCTTATTATTCGTAACCCGTGCCATTTTGCCGAAAATGATTGAAAGGAAAAAAGGGCACATTATTAACCTGGGTTCTATAGCCGGAAAAGAAATTTATGAAAATGGCAATGTGTACTGTGCCAGTAAAGCAGCTGTAGATATGCTCTCCAAAGCCATGCGGGTTGACTTGTTAAAACATCTTATAAAAGTCAACCCGCATGGCTTTGGAGAGCATATCTACAGCCATGCGGGTTGACTTGTTAAAACATCTTATAAAAGTAACTGCCATTCATCCCGGGGCTGTGGAAACAGAATTCTCGCTGGTCCGTTATAAGGGAGATATGGCCCAGGCCAAAGCAGCCTATAACGGTTTTACACCTTTGACACCAAACGATGTGGCAAATACTATCTTTTATTGCGCCACCTTGCCTAATCATGTATGCATCAACGAATTAGAAATAACATGTACCCAGCAGGCAGGAGTGTATTATTTTAACAAACTGCCTGCACAATAAATTAAAGTACACTTACGTTACGATCATAACAAAAAGTTTAGAATCCCTCGAGCCTCTAAATTTGGAAAGTCTGGTTATTAGTAGTAATCTTGACAATCCATTACCAATATCAAAATCCGGATGAAAAACCAAAGTCTTCTCTTCACTTTATTGTTTACTTTTTGTATTGCCGGCACTGCCCGTTCCCAGGATATTATCCGTCAATCGCCATGTAGTGACAGGTCAATTTTACAAACTGCCGATAGCTTAAAGAAAGATCTTGCTAAACAGGGATTCATCATTGTGAAAGAAGCTTCCATGACAATGGAGAGTGAATATGAAATGCCTGTAGTGGTTCCCCTTACCCAGGGGAGCTGGTATCAATTTGTTTTCATTGGAGATGTGTCTTCCCGTTTATACGAAGTAAGAATGTTTGACTGGAACGAACGACAGGTAGTGTATGAAAAGAATCTGAAAAAAGATTTAGACGCAAATATTATCAGCTTCTCTTATATTCCAAAATTTTCTGAATACCATATGTTTAAACCGGTACAGGTCAGCAGGAATAAAAAGCAACTATGCGGTTACGTGATGTTGCTGAAAAAGATTAAGTAATATTCCTTACGGAAAAAGCAGGCAGGCTCTGAACCTGAATTCGTCACTGGTTATTACACCTAAATTATTTATAATAAAAAGCCCCCGCAATGCAGGGGCTTTATTAATTCATGGCTATTATTATTGAGCGAGAGAGATTCTAACCTGAACCCCTGCCCGGGTATTAATAGTAGGTGCACTTGATGATATGTATGGCTTAACCCTGCGCTGGTCAAAGTACAGTTTTATATTGATCCTGTTATTAAGAAAGTAATCGATGGTTGGACTAATAGTCACTTCCTTACTACCACCGGTTGCAAAATTATTCTCCTGGTCCAGGCGGCTGTTTGCATTCACATTATCCCTGATCCTGAAATCAAGGCGGAAATTAATCTCGTTGTCTAATTTCCCTGATTGGTCTTTACTCAGGAATTTCGGCAACTTTATTCCTCCTAATAATTTCAGCCCTCTTTTGCGGTAACCACCACCAATAACAAACTCTGTACTTCTTGTTTCGCTAAGCTGGTAATCATTCAGGCTCAAACTCAGTGTCCGGGATTTGGCATATTCAAATTTTGCCTGTAACTGGTTTGTAAACATGACATCAAAACCAACCAGTGGTGAAAACGATTCCTGTATAGTAACGTTAGGTACCAGGAAGTAGGGCACATAGTTTTTTGAGGTGGTATCATAGAAACGTGGCGAGCCCAGGGTATCCTGGTAAAATAAGGCTGAAGTAAATCCATTCATACTAAGGCTACCCGTATAACCATGGGATATATTAAAACTCGTGAATATTTTCTCCAATCCCTTTACCCTGCTCAAACCATTGTAATCGATTTTCCAGTTTGGCTTAGGAAGAATGGCGCGGAACGGGTTCGTTTTAGTGGTCGGATTTGATTGCCTGATTAACGCAACGGAGTATGGATCCTGGCCGGTATAAGCGGCAATAAAAGATGGAATAAGTACATCTACCGCATACTTGCCATAGCCATAATAATAACCCCCACTTCCTGCAACCGGTGAAGAGTTGATATGTTGTTTGCCTACACGTTGTGAAAGAATTACCCTGTTGGCTTCAAATTTCTTAAAAGTTTCGGATACTTTGTTGGGATCAAACTTTCCGAATAAAGTTTTAAAAGCAATATAGGATACGTCAAAACCTCCACCAGAATAGGGATTAAGGTGCATGAACTGCCGGTTAGATTGACCGCTGGTATCAATGTAGCGGAAGGTCTCGCTATATGTTTTATTAAATGTCTTTCGCATACTCACAGAGATGGACAGGTCTCGTACCGGTTCGAGCTGGGCAGCCAGAGTAATAGTCTGGTCAAAACTTTGCTGGAACAGGGAGTTAAAAGTTGAGTCACGCGTGATAAGCCCTTCCCTTGATTTACGGTTAAGCCAACTGGTATCAGGCTGCCGGCCCAGGATGAAATCGAACCCGGGTTGCATGCTTCTGAAATTTTGCCCCAGGTATTGCGTACTGTCCATGTAGCCCGGCAGGCGGGTATTGGCCAGTTCGGCAATGGATAAATTTACCTGCTTCACACTCGTTAATAATTTACCTACTATTTTTAATGGTGTACTCACATAAGGCATGGCAGACTTATCTACAACCTTTCTTGTCTGTAAAATCCGCTTACCGGATTTTGTAGTAACTGAATCGGTTACACGAGTTACACGATTCCGCCATTTTTCACGATCTTCTTTATTAGAAGGTTGTTCCAGCTGCCTCAACCACTTTGATTTCTGGTATAAACGGGAGAAATCCATCTGCACCGTAGCTTCTTTCTGTTGCCCATTCTCCAGGATATTGCCTAATTCAACTGCAAGCCTGGATGCTCCTATCCAACGATAAGAAGCCTGGTATTTTAAATTTACCGTTGTCCAGTCCAGCAATGGTAGTTTGTTTAACGGAAGGGCATAGGAAAAGTTAGCCACCTGGTTAAACAATACATTTCTTCCTCCACTTAATAAGTTCCGGATAACTGTATCCTTCTTGGCGCGCGTATCCAGGCGACCCCTCGGTTCATCTACAATAGCATTATTGGTAGCTGTATAATCAAAGCTTAACGAACGGGTAAAATTCCATCTTACTATATAATCACGTTGAAAGGTGAATCGTTTATCGTATGTTTCAGGCACCCGGTATTTTGAATTACCTATGCTGCGAGGAAGAATCGCTCCAAACTGGCGGCTCAGGTCGGCACGGAAAGTTAATTGCGAAGGCACATAATTTACATTAAAATCTTTTACGAGATCGAACCACTTGGTTTTCGACTTCTTAAACATTCCTTTAAAAGGTGTAAGGTATTTTGGCTGAGGCGCAAAGTTATAACCTACCGCACCACGGTTCCTGGTAACCACGTTCTTTTCGATAAGAGGATCGTGGTGTTCAGTCTGAATATAGGAATAACTCACATCAATATTCTCGATATCGTAAATCTTAGGCTTCTTACCGTTTGTTTTATTCTTCCTCACATTGGTAAAATTGAGAGTCTTAACGGAGGTAAAATCAATTGCATTGGTCCTGATAGAATCCCTGTTGGATTTACCTGAAACGGATTTAAGTTTATCATTCAGTTTTATATCCAGGTCATAAGGATCATATTGAGGAGTAC
The DNA here is from genome assembly GCA_046590515.1 of Ferruginibacter sp. Lineage (GTDB taxonomy): Bacteria > Bacteroidota > Bacteroidia > Chitinophagales > Chitinophagaceae > Ferruginibacter. Next base: position 7,706 of record JBKJUT010000135.1, on the reverse strand, counting down.
TGATTGTTTGTGAATAGCTGGCATAAACCGGGATGGACATTCCTACTTTCTTCGGGATAAGTTTGCCGAGTTCCAGGTTAGTAGCCACATCATACTGCATGAAATCATCACGGTAGCGCTCGTTAATCTTTTGCTCCAGTGTTCCGAATCCATTGCTATGGGTATTGGCAGAAAGAGAGAGTGTACCCAGATCAGCCAGGTTTACATCTACCCTTCCCAGTGCAGCCCACCCGCCTTTTTCATTGATAGAAGACAACCGCAACTCATTTACCCATATTTCACCGCAGGCCGGAATTGTGGAAGCTGTATTTTCTACACCGATCAGTATACCTCTTACTTCTCCCAGGTTCGGGTTACCAAGAACTGAGTATACCTGCCCGTTAGGCTGTACCTGCCGGAACACCTGGTGAAGGTCGGGACTGTTCAGGTTTCGGTTTTGTTTAATCCGCGTCAACAGGTCAAGATCTACATCCAATGAATTGAATGGGTTCCACAATGAATCATTGTATGCATCTGTATCAGGTGCACCGCCTGAGAAAATGGAAGTAACACGTAATGGCACCCTGATCTCGTAATAATTACTTACAAAATCAGTTCCCAACCGAACCACTGCTGTCAACATAGTATCCTTTAAAGTGTTAGGCGTATTCGGAGATTCTTCAGCATGAATATACATCTGCAATTTCCGGAACTGGCGCAAATCACGATTTGCAAAAGTCTGGGTTACAGCTTTTGCATCATTACGGGAAAGGTCACAAAACTGCAGACTCATGGCCTGTTCATTCTGCAAAAGGTTTACACCATTGTTGCTAAGAGTTTGAACCCGCTCAATTTCACGCGGGGTGCGGTATGGCAATGGTGTGCGCTTGTCATTCTCTTCAATATTAACCGCTCCTACATTTAAAGGAGAGGATGATTGCGGAGAATATAATCCTGTCGCATCAACTTTATACGGAAATTTTCTCCAGACATTCCTTGACAATTGTAATTCTCCAAAACGGAGCACAGTACTGTCTTCAAAGTCAGTCATAAACATCCTGATAAACCGGATGGATTTAAAGTCAGGTATAGAACCAATCTTCTTATCATAACTGCCAATAGGTATCCGGAACTGGTACCATGTTTCCTGGCGTGTTTCACCGGTAGCAAGGGTGGCCGATACCAGTTTTTTATCTACTATAAAATTATTTCCCTTCTGCATTTCCGGTGCCTGGCTGGGTTTGATATCTACTATGTACTGGAAATATTCTTCGGTTTCATCAAGCGTATTATTGCGATTCAATTCCTCTGCATCCGGATAGAGGGTTGCAGCAGAAGAGAATTGTCCGCCATTTGATATCGGCGAATTGCCTTCCGGGTTATTGAAATTTTTATAACGCTGCAGGATACCATCCACAGGAGAATAGCCCGCATCCCTGTAATGTTTATAATCATCACTCGATGGATCGCGCAAAGCATCCTGGTAAGCTTTGGAACTTACACCGAAAGTAGCCTGAACCTGTTGAAGGTAATCTGCCCGCTTTCTTACTTCTGCAGAGTCAGATAATCCATCAAAACCAACATCCTGGTATTTTCTGTCTTCAGGATTGTTGCTGAATGCATTGGTAACCTGGGCTACATTGGCCGGCACTCTTCCCCATACTGTTTCAACTTCAGGTGTAGAAGGGGTACTCGGGGTGCGCAAACCATTTTCATAAAAACGCTTACCATCTTTTAAAATATCTTCTGAAATATTTCCGAGGTTAAAGTACAATTTTCCGCCGGTGGCCTGGGTAGCGTTTGGATTTAACGTGGTATTGATATATGGATCCTGCACCCAGAATTCGATAAATTCTATATTGCTGGTTTCAAAATCCGTTTGATCCAGGCTTCGCATTAATCCACCAAAACGTTTTTTTGGATTGGTTAGTTTTCCATCAGGCTTTATATTGGTATCATCATAATTATATGGCCCTTTTTCTTCGGGATAGTAGGCCAGGTCAAATGTTACCAACTGGCTTTCTCCAAAGCCCGTAGTACGTTGCGGGAATATTTCCTTTTGGTACACCTGTCTTACTCTGGGGTCACTTAATAAAACGGGATCAGTAATGGGGTTGTTGGCCGACTGGAATTGTTGTAATACCTGCTCTATCTGGTACCAGGATATTTTTGCCCGGTTTTTTCCATAGTTTAAATCATTGGTCAATGTGGCTTCGGGGAACAACAAAGTATTACTATTTTTCGCAGTAGCGCCTACTGGCACTGAAGCAAGTGCCCAACTGATAGGAGGAAAACGAAGGTCAATTCCTGATTTACTCCCTTCGAAATCATCAATATAAATTACGCCACCGCTTCCTCTACCGATTTGCGGCGCATGGCCTGGCTTTAAATAGGCACCTTCTCCATAAATATTAACAGAAGACGGAGCAGTAGTGGTATAAAACGGAAGTTTATCCAGTATCCTGGTCAGCCTGGGTACATCTTTGCGATAATTCACATCCATACCATACATCGTATTGCGGATAGGATCTTCATTAAGGTTCACTTTGTTGAAAAAAGGCCTTTCGCTTAAACGTACCATGGTAGCACCAAACGACAATTGTGAGGTCGCGGTATTTTTGGCGAGGTAATCAAAACGCAGGCCCATATATGACCGCTGTTGTAATCCAAATGAAGCATTGTTTTCAAAATTCACCTGCACCGGCAAGGCAGCATTCAGAATGGCCTGGTTGGTGATCCGGATAGTACCCAGGTCATAATTTATATCATAATCAATACCTTCCTGTAATAGTCTACCCCCTGCCGTTACTGAAACCGATCCTTTGGGAATATTATAGCCGATACTTATATCAGCAGAGCCCGAGGTTTTGGCAGTACCTTTTAAAACGAACCTGTTGAGGTTTGGAAACTGCTGGGCTTTGGCTTTAATAGAATCGTAAAGCGCATAATATAAGGTATCCCGGAGTTGCGGCCGGTTGGTTGTATCTGTATAAACCTGCCAGGCGAGATCGCGGCCAAACGGTTCCAGGACTGGAAACATTACACGGCTGTACTGTGACAACACTGTAAAGCCTTCCACGTAATCAAATATTCCATCAGGTTGCGGATCACCGTTGCTGTTAAGCCTGTCGAGATTGATAAGAGAAATGATTGGTGCTCCCTGGTTTTTGTCTCCAAACGGCACATATCTTTTATCGCCCAATCCTGGTTCCTGGTAAAGTACATCCAGTTTAAAATCGGTTGGCTGCAATACTCCAAAGCCTACTGAATAAATGTTTTTCATCATCAGGTCCCATATAGGCAGGTTAGTACGCTGGGAAGTTGCTTTTAATAATTTCAGGAACAGCACTTTTTGAGTTCCTCCCTGGGTAGTGTCCGGAGGCACATCCTGGGAAAATTCACCCACCTGGAAAATCTTGCCATTATAGGAATACTGGTATGCCACCGCAAGTACTTCGTCTGTCTGCAGGGGTTGACTTAAGGAAAGCATTCCTACCTGCCGGTTAAAAAAGTATTGGGTAGAATCTAATTTACGGGCATAGGTTTTTTCAAAATCCTGTACGGGGCTCAAGCCAAGATTGCTGGTGAGCTGGCTGAATATCAGTGAGGGCTCACGACCGAGACTGACTACTTTACTATACAGGTCGTTTGATCCATTAGTAGGTATGGGTGAATTATTCAACTGGTTTATTACCGGCGGCTGCCGAAATGGATTTGGTTCAGCCAGGTCCATCAGTCCAACAACATCCCTGGTATCGGTGGTGATCCCGGTTTTATTGGTTACCCAAACCTCAAGGCGTAATATCTGTACCGGGCTGGTTATAGCCGGTAACTTTTCCATCACCTTGTTATAATTATCCCGGAAATACTGGGCCAATAAGAAATGCCGGTTTTCCTCGTATTCGTCGGCTTTTACTTCAAAAGGCTGAGATGCAGATCCTCCTTCCAGGCTTACTCCCTGGCGTTGAGATTTTTGATTAGCCAATACAGTAGTTATATAAAGTTTGCCAAACTGCAACTGGGTTTTAAGACCAAATAGCTGTTGTGCGCCGGGAATTAGTGACCCGCGGGAAGGAAAACTTACATTACCCGCTTCAAATCTTTTTAATATTTCATCATCCTGGCCGGTATAATCCAGTTTGAACTGGTTTTCCATATCAAAATTAGCCTGGGTATTATAATTGATCGGAAATTTAAATTTATTACCGATGCTGGCATTCACGTTCAACTGGGCATCCATGTTGAAATCCAGTCCTCCGGTTTTACGGGCACGTTCAGGCAAAGTAGGATTATTGATACGTTGACCCTGGTAACCTGCAGTAATATCTACATTTCCCTGGGGTTGAATCACAATTTCACCGGTGCCGAACAGGCGGTTAAACAGGTTGTCAGTAAGTGAAAGGCGGGGTTTAAGGAATTTACCACGGTTAAGGATACTGGTAGTGTTGGCGCGCTGTTGAAAATAATCCTTTTCTGCTTGGCGGTTTCTCATTTGCCAGAATTCGTCAAATGTATAAGAAATGGGTACACGATAATAATGACTGCCGATTTTTTCATAAATCGTATATCTCCGTGTAGCAGGATCATATACTACAGAATCCTTATAATTTGAGGGCGCTTTAAAGTCATATATACTTGAACGGCTGGAAAGGAAATCACCTTGCCGATCCTGTATAGGATAAGGCAAACCGTTGGGATGGGTGATCGTGTCTTGCTGAATTTCAATATAACCCAACCCCGCCATACTTTTAGCAGGGCAGGCAAACAGTAATACCACGGTGATTACACTATAGCCTAATAGTGCATTAATAGGTTTTCTTATAAGCAACATCCGGTAAAAATTAAGGTAGAAATAATCTCAAATGGCTTTTAGCGCTTTTTTAATGAGGTCTTCAAGTTTTAATATAGAAGGATCTGAATTTTGTATTTTATGTATAGCCTGTTCCGCTTGTGGTCTTGAAATCCCCAGGGCAACAAGGGCAGTTACTGCATCCTGTTCAATAGAGTTATTACTACCAGCAACCACGTTTCCGCCTGCGAGTAACCCCTTCCCTACTTTATCCTTTAATTCAAGAATGAGCCTTTCAGCTGTCTTCTTTCCAATCCCTTTCACACTTTCCATTAAACGAACATTACCCTGCATAATTGCACTCCTCACTTCTTCCGGTCTCATAGAAGACAGCATCATTCTTGCAGTAGCTGCTCCAACCCCGGATACACTGGTCAGGTATAAAAACATTTCCTTTTCAGACCTGTCAAAAAAGCCATATAAAATATGCCCATCTTCCTTAACCTGGAGATGGGTGAATAATCTGCCTTCTTCAAGATGCTGAATGGCTGAGAAAGTATTTAAACTTATATTCACTTCGTAACCAACGCCATTCACTTCAATATAAACCTGGGCGGGGCTTTTAAAAGTAAATTTCCCATTCAAATAAGCATACATAATTTCTACAGTCAATTACGAAAATAAGGATAATTTATTAGCCTGTATGGTAAAAAAAAGTAAAAGGTTTTTTCCTTTAATTTTGCGCAACTTTCAGTAACGGAAGCAAATCAATTTTATGACAAAAATTTCAGCCGCAATTACCGGTGTTGGGGGTTATGTACCGGAATACAGGTTAACAAACAAGGAGTTGGAGTCTATGGTAGATACCAATGACGAATGGATTAAAACGCGAACGGGGGTTGAAGAACGCAGGATTTTGAAAGGTGAGGGATTGGGAAGCAGTGATATGGCCGTGGAAGCCATTAAAGACCTTTGTAATAAAAGAGGAATTTCTCCATTGGAAATAGAATGTATCATTTGCGCTACGGTTACTCCTGATATGGTTTTTCCGGCTACTGCAAATATTATTTCAGATAAATTGGGGATGACCAATGCATTTGGCTTTGATGTAGAAGCTGCCTGTTCGGGTTTTCTATTTTCCCTGACTACAGGCGCAGCCCTTGTAGAAAGCGGCCGTTATAAAAAAGTGATCGTGGTAGGGGTTGATAAAATGAGTGCTATTGTGGATTATAGCGACCGCACTACCTGTGTGATTTTCGGTGATGGCGCAGGTGCAGTCTTACTTGAAGCGGATGAAAGCGGCAATGGCATTATGGACAGTATTTTAAAAAGTGATGGCAGCGGACGCCCACATTTACATATGAAAGCCGGAGGCTCTCTGCGCCCGGCAAGTGTTGAAACAGTATTGGCAAAACAACATTATATACACCAGGAAGGTCAACTGGTATTTAAATTTGCCGTAACCCGTATGGCAGATGTATGTTTTGAGTTAATGCAAAAAAATAAACTTAATGCTGATGACATTTCCTGGCTGGTTCCTCACCAGGCTAACCTGCGTATTATAGATGCCACTGCGAAAAGGATGAATCTGCCTATTGAAAAAGTGATGATCAATATTCAGAAATATGGTAATACTACTGCAGCTACACTTCCCCTTTGCCTGTGGGACTGGCAAAAAAAATTAAAAAAGGGAGACAACATTATACTGGCAGCCTTTGGAGGTGGATTTACCTGGGGAGCTACCTGGGTAAAATGGGCATATGATACAAATAAATAAAGCGTCCTCTTAAACTTCAGCACCAAACTGAAACCATAGTAATATACCTTAAATTTGGAGCATATAAATCCTGTTCGTATGCAAAAAATTTTACCCCTGATAGGCTTATGCCTGATTTTCTCTTTAAACTCCAGCGCTCAATTTTCCCGTTATATTGTCAAGTTAAAAAATAAAGCTACAAATCCTTATTCTCTCAATAATCCTTCTCAGTATCTTTCCCCGCGTGCCCTTCAACGAAGAAGCAGGTATAACATTCCGATTGATAGTAGTGACCTGCCTGTAACACCCCGGTACCTTGATAGTATCCGCGCAGCTGGTGCTGTTACTATTCTAAATACTTCCAAATGGTTGAACCAGGTTCTGATCAAGACCAGCGATGCGGCCGCACTTAGCCGGATCAATGCCATGCCTTTTGTACAGGCCACAAATCCTATTGCTGCAATTGTAAATACCACGTCAGCTCAGCCGGATAAATTAGGAAGTACGTCTACAACCGAAGGTTCTTTCGTGCCTGCTGAAGCGCAAAACCTGCTGGATTATTATAATTATGGCCGTTCTAACGGGCAGGTAAAAATTCACAGAGGTGATTTCCTGCACAACCGTGGCTTCAGGGGAGAAGGAATGCAAATGGCTGTTTTAGATGCCGGCTTTCTAAATTACCTGACCCTGCGGCCTTTTGACAGTATTCGTCTCAACAACCAAATTTTAGGAACCTGGGATTTCGTGGCTAATGAAGCCAGCGTGAATGAAGATGACAAACACGGTATGCATTGTCTAAGCACTATTGCTGCAAATGTGCCGGGTGTATTTGTGGGCACCTCACCAAAAACATCATTCTATTTATTCCGCACAGAAGATGTGGCCACCGAATACCCGGTTGAAGAGCAAAACTGGGCTGCCGGGGTGGAAAGAGCCGATAGCCTGGGTGTAGATATTTGTTCTACCTCCTTAGGTTATAACCAGTTCAGCAATCCTGTTTTCGATTACACATATAATGACCTGAATGGTGATATCACAATCAGTGCGCGTGCTGCCGACCTGGCTGCTAAAAAAGGAATGCTTATGCTTGTTGCTAACGGTAACGAAGGAACGAATGCCTGGCATTATCTAATCACTCCAGCCGATGCCGACAGTGTGATGGCCGTGGGCGCCGTAGATACG
>JBKJUT010000271.1:0-2626 GCA_046590515.1 Ferruginibacter sp. | reverse complement strand
CGCGATTTTGATATTCCTGTAGTGGCCAATCATTTTTTCTATTATGCCGGTTGGGCAGATAAACTGGAATATGCTTTCCCTAACCGTAACGTACAACCGCTGGGTGTAGCCGGCCAGATCATTCCCTGGAACTTTCCATTGATGATGGCTGCCTGGAAAATTGCCCCGGCCCTGGCAACCGGCAATACCGTTGTGTTAAAACCGGCTGAAACTACTTCTCTCACTGCTTTGAAGCTCGCTGAAATCATCCAGGAAGCTGACCTTCCGCCTGGGGTTGTAAATATTATTACCGGCGCCGGAGCTACAGGTGCGACCCTGGTTAATCACCCGGGAATTGATAAAATTGCATTTACCGGTTCTACAAACGTAGGTAAAGTAATTCAACGTGCCATTGCCGGAACAGGAAAAAGAGCAACCCTTGAACTGGGGGGAAAAGCCGCGAATATCATTTTTGAAGATGCACCTATCGACCAGGCTGTGGAAGGTGTGATCAATGGTATCTTTTTTAACCAGGGGCATGTTTGCTGCGCCGGTTCCCGGTTGTATGTGCAGGAATCAGTGATGAAAGAAGTAGTTCGTAAATTAAAAGACAGGCTGGAGACTCTTATCGTAGGCGATCCGATGGATAAGAACACTGATATCGGTGCCATCAACAGCCGCGAACAACTGGACCAGATAAATAAATATATTAAGATCGGGCAAAAGGAAGGTGCGGATATGTACCAGAGTTCCTGCCGGATTCCATCAAAAGGTTTCTTTTGCCGGCCTACTATTTTTACTAACGTCGCACAATCTAACAGGATTTCCCAGGAAGAAATTTTCGGGCCGGTGTTAGCTATTCAGAGTTTCAGAACGGATGATGAAGTGATTGAAAAAGCAAACAATACTCCTTTCGGTTTGTCAGCCGGGGTGTGGACAGATAAGGGTTCCAAGATATTCAACATGACTCAAAAGCTGAAGGCCGGAGTGGTGTGGGCGAATACCTTTAACCAGTTTGATCCTACTTCACCATTTGGTGGATACAAGGAAAGCGGTTATGGCCGCGAGGGTGGCCTGCATGGGCTTTTACCTTACCTTAATTTAAATTCTTTGTAAAAAAATATTATGTCAACAACACAAATAAAAAAGTCACAGTCCACCAACGGCCGCGCCTCTTCAAACGGAACACATCCGGAAAGGCTGGAGGTGCTCAAAACCTACAAAATATTTATCGGCGGTAAATTCCCCAGGACAGAATCCGGCAGGTACTATATTGCCGAAAACAGGAAGGGAGAAAAACTTGCCAATATATGTCTGAGTTCCCGCAAAGATGTACGTGAAGCTGTAGTTGCTGCACGCTCAGCCGCCGGGGATTGGGCTTCCAAACCGGCTTTTAACCGGGGCCAGGTGTTATACCGGATCGCAGAAATACTTGAGGGCAGAAAAGACCAGTTTATCGGGGAGTTGGTAAAACAGGATGCCAGCTCTGCAGAGGCAGAAAATGAAGTAAACCTGGCAATTGACCGGTTAATATGGTATGCCGGTTGGTGCGATAAGTTCCAGCAGGTTTTCAGTGCGGTTAACCCAGTAGCCTCCAGTCATTTTAATTTTTCCGTTCCAGAACCAACTGGTGTAGTGTCCATAATAGCTCCTCAAAACAGTTCATTGCTGGGGCTGGTTTCTGTGATCGCACCTGTAATTGCCGGCGGAAACAGTTGCGTAGTATTGGCTTCATTTGTGAAACCATTATGTGCCATCACCTTTGCAGAAGTAATTGCTACTTCGGATGTGCCGGGCGGTGTAGTGAATATTGTTACCGGGAAACCCACAGAACTGCTGCCTTACCTGGCTGACCATATGGACATTAACGCAGTGATATATTGCGAGAAAATCCCTGCCGACAAAAAGATGATCCAGGAAAAAGCAGCTATGAATATGAAGAGGGTGGTGATGTATGACGGGATTGAATGGAACAGTATCCAGGGCCAGTCACCTTACTTTATAATGGATACCCAGGAGATAAAAACTACCTGGCACCCCGTTGAAAATATTGGTGGTGCAAAAGCCGGTTACTAACAGCATAATAATGCAAACGGGCATATCTCCACATATCATTTATTCTTCTTTATCTGCCACCGTGGCATTAAATGACATAGAGAAATTATGCCATAAAGCAATAGAAAGTAAACTATATGGTATTTGCATACCGCCACTGTTTGTGAGAAAAGCAGGAGAATATATTGCAGGCTCCGCTCTCCACCTTACCACAGTTACAGGTTTTCCTTTTGGATATAGTGCCATTGAAGCCAAACTCGCCGAAACGTTGTTAGCCATGGTGGATGGGGCGGAAACCAGTATGGTGATAAACCTGGCTGCACTCAAATCAAACGACTGGCAATACCTGGCAAACGAGATAAATACCATCCTTTCCGTAGTGAAGGCCAAGGGTAAACGGATGGGAGTAATTATTGAAGCGGGAGTGTTAACGAATGATGAAATACTCAAATGCTTAGAGCTTTATACTGCGGCCGGGATTGACTATATCGAAACGTCCACAGGTTTCGCCACAATTCCCGTAACACTCGACATGGTGAAAATGATCCGTCAAAATCTTAACCCTGCAATAGACCTGGTAGCCAGCGGGGAG
>JBKJUT010000153.1:0-3317 GCA_046590515.1 Ferruginibacter sp. | reverse complement strand
ATATAGTCGGCTCTTTTGTTTTGATATTTGAGATAATAGGCATGTTCCCACACATCCAGTCCAAGAAGTGGAATGCCATGAATCTTGCTGATGTCCATTAATGGATTATCCTGGTTCGGTGTACTTCCGATTTGCAGGTTTTTATCTGCATCCAGGTAAAGCCAGGCCCAGCCGCTGCCAAACCGTGTTTTGGCCTGTTCAGTAAACAGGTTTTTGAAACTGGCGATTGACCCAAAGGATTTCTCCAAAGCAGTAAGCAGGTTGCCGGTAGGGTTATTGTCACTAGTTTTTGGACGCATACATTTCCAGAACAATTCGTGGTTATAATGACCACCCGCGTTATTCCGCATTTTTTCGGAATACCTGGAAATGTGTAATAACACTTCTTCCAATGGCTTCGAAGTATCCAGGCCAACAGCTTTAGCTTCTTCATCAAGATTTTTAGCGTAACCTGCTGCATGCTTGGTGTAATGTATTTCCATCGTCTTTGCGTCAATCACATTTTCAAGGGCATCATAGGCATATGGCAAGGGGCTTTGCTGAAAGGCTGTGGTGCCTATGTTTAAATGCATTATTTTTTTTGAAGTATTGCAGGAAGATAAAAAATCATTCATTCCCGCTAAACCCAGTGACAGGGCAGCGGTTCCCTTTGCAGAATTTAGAATAAAACTGCGCCGGCTGTTATTTGGTGCCATAATGTTGAATTTATTGGTGAGGAACTTTGGGCTTTCTAAAATTACCGAAAAAAAACCTGGCTTTCTGGAATGTGCGGTTATAAAATTCCTTACTGAATAATTGGGAATCGTGCATGGCTTTATAAGTTAGAAAAGCACCAATAGGAACCAATACCATAATAGCAAGCCACATTCCTCCAAATGGCGAGGCTAAATCTTCCTTCACGAATTTTTCACCAAACATATTCAACAAATGGAAGATAAGGAAGAAGATGATTGCCACTACTAACGGCATACCCAACCCACCTTTACGAATGATGGAACCAAGCGGTGCGCCTATAAAAAATAATACGAGGCAGGCAAGGGATAAAGAAAATTTGCGGTGCCATTCCACTTTATGGAAGCGAATCTCGGTCCGGCGTTGGTCATAATCTGCCGATTTAAACTGCAGGTCGTTACGGATCTCCATTGCTTTACTGATGGAGGCGCTATATACCATCGCACTTATGCTATCATTAAAAACAGGACCACCGCCATCAGAAGCAGTGGCTTTTTTCCATTCACTTTCCGGGAGGTTGATGTAATGCAGATAACGGCCGACTGCAGATTTCATGCGAAGCCCGATACTGTCTTCTATCCGGCTGAGCGAATCTATACTCCTGTTTAATTGCCGTGCACTCAGCATTTTGTAATTGTTGCGGAACACACTGTCGGGCGTATTCGATTTTTGCAGGATGCTAAGGTCGAAGCTTTTAGTAAATTCTTTAAAACCTAAGCGTATATATTCTGTGGTGGTATCCATGAAGTTTCCTTTCTCCTGGTACCTTACCCCGTTCTCCAGGTTAAACTCCAGGAATACTTTGTCATCCGACAATTTCATTGTGCCTTTCTCAGCCACAATAAGATTATCCTGCAAAGGATTCGATTGTTCATAAATAATGACATCCCTGATACCCTTTCCATCAGCATCCTTTTTCCCGATCTTAATGGCATAGTTGGGGATATAGGTAAAAAACACTCCTTCCTTCAGCACAAACGCCGGTTTCTTATAATAGATATCATTGTAAAGAGTCACAAACTTTAGATTTGCAAAAGGAATCACGTAGTTGGCGAAAAGAAAAGTGATCCCACCAAGCAGGATGGATACGAATATAAGGGGGCGCATGAAGCGCAGCAGGGAGATGCCGGCCGATTTAATAGCCACCAGTTCAAACGATTCCCCCAGGTTTCCAAAGGTCATTATGGATGAAATCAAAATAGCAATTGGCATAGCCAGGGTTAAGAGAGAAGCACTGCCATACCAGAGGAATTCCCCCACAGTCAGCATATCCAGGCCTTTACCCACTACATCATCAATGTACTTCCACAGTGTTTGCATCATTAAAACGAAGAATGCAATAAAGAAAGTAGCAATGAAAGGCCCAATGAAAGATTTCAGGATCAGTTTGTCCAGTTTTTTAATCATACCAGGATTTCTGTAAAAGGGGTTATTTATTTTATTAACTTTTCACCATGCCTTTACAAACAAAATTAGTTCTTTCCTCTAAGGAACTCGCACTCATCCGGAACTCCGACTGGTTTTTAACGAAAAAAGATATTACAGAAAAGGTATACTGTTTATTGAACGAAATGATCCCGGAAATCGAACACTGGATTTTGGAAAAGGCGAATAAGAATTACCAATTTAAAACCCAGCCACCGAAAATTTACCGCGGTGAAAATTATAATGGGTTACCGTATGTTACCCTTGATTTTCCACGCTGGTTTACAGGAGAAGATATTTTTGCAGTGCGCACTATGTTCTGGTGGGGAAACTTTTTCAGTATTACCCTGCACCTGGCAGGCAAATACCGGGCGGCCTTAATCGAAAGCTTAAAATCCAGCAGACCTGCTTTGTCTGATTTTTTTATTTGTGTGCATGAAGAGCAATGGCACCATCATTTCGAAACAAATAATTATATTCCTGTTTATGAAATGAGTGGCCCGGAACTGGATGCGTTAATGCAAAAAACTTTTATAAAAATTGCTCTAAAGTTTGACCTGTCTAAGGTGGAAAACATAGATGATCATTTACTGGAGGGATATAAAAAAACAGGGAGATTACTTACTTAACTACCCAGCCGGTGAAAAAGTTCTTTTACCTGGTATTCCCACAACTGGCTTTGATCTTTGATCTCTTTCTTTTCTGCGAAATCCTTTACAATAAGAATGGTTTGATTAGTCACTTCAGAACGTTCTATACAGAATTCGAAAAATTCATCTTTTTGCATATGGGTCCAGTGAAACCGGATAAATTTATTTTCTTCTTTATCCAGCAGGTCAGCTTTTTCTTCCGTTCCATTCCAGGAAAAACTAAATACACCTTCACGTTCGTCTACAATATCTGCAAACCATTCCTGTAATCCGGCAGGGGTACTCAAAAATTCATATAAAATTCCTGGGGAACAACGCACCGGGTACTCCAGTGTATATAATACTTTCTTACTCATTCTTTCTGTTTAGTCTAATTGCCTAGATCGGTGCAATTATAATAAATTAATCAACGTGACAAAATTTTTCGAGGTTTATTTTAAGTATTAACCTGTTTATTTCCAATTTAGTACCCAGTTTCTTATGATAGTCATAGAACTGTAAAAGTTTTTT
>JBKJUT010000286.1:0-2665 GCA_046590515.1 Ferruginibacter sp. | reverse complement strand
AAAATAAACAGCCGAATCTAAGTTGTCAATTCCCCGAAGCAGGAATATTAAGCTGTAATCCGTCATAAGCCAGTAGCCGATCCGCCGGTAACGAATCATTTACTCCCTGGTGTTTGCCTAACTGGTGACTGATATGAGTGAAATAAGCCTGGGGAATTTCGAGTTCATTGGAAAGATCGATTGCCTCCTGCAGGGTGAAGTGAGAAATGTGCTTTTCATGTCGTAAGGCATTCAACACAAGAATGGAGGAACCTTTTATCTTTTCTTTTTCGCTGTCTTCTATCCTGTTTGCATCAGTGATGTAGGTGAAATTTCCAAAGCGGAAACCAAGAACCGGCATCTTAAGGTGCCACACGTTAATAGGTAATACCGGAATATCACCGATTAAAAAAGGAGTATCTCCCAATATATTTATTTGTACATCCGGTATGCCCGGGTATTTATTTTCTGCAAAAATATACATGAACTCACGCTGCAAGGCCTGGGAAGACGCTTCGCTGGCATACACAGGCATAGGTTGCTTGTGAAAATAATTGTATGCTTTAATGTCATCCAGTCCCGCGATATGATCTTTATGGTGATGAGTGATCAGTACTGCATCCAGGCGGGTTACACGGTTAATCAGCATCTGCGAGCGGAAATCAGGGGTGGTATCAATAACGAGGGTAGTAGTTTCGCTTTCAACCAGCAGGCTGCTGCGGAAACGTTTGTCTTTTTCATCTGCTGACCTGCACACAATGCAGGAACAGGCGATCATAGGTACACCAGTGCTGGTACCGGTGCCCAGAAATGTTATTTTTAAAGAAGGACAAAACACGTGTCAAAAGTAAGTAATCCGGAATGCACCGGAAAGAAGGTTTAACAGGGTGCAGAGAACAAATGATTATTCAGCATTGGCAGCAGCCTGTATCAGCTCTTCATACAATTTCTGGCTTTCGTGAGTTAAAGTGTCGAAATGAATGTCCAGTTGTGGCAAAAGATCTATAAGCGTATTGATTCTGCCTTCCACCTGGAAAAATTTATTGAGCACCACCACTTTTTTTTCCTGGAGAATGCAATACCCGCTTTGGAAAGTGCCTCGTTCATACCTTATCACATAACCACACTCCTCGATGATCTTCTCCACCTTATCTAAATTATGCTGCGTGTATTTCATAGCCATCTGAATTCCTCCTGTTTGTTGACTGCAACTTCAATAATAGAAAGTACAATTAAAAAAAACTTTCTCCACAAAATGTGGGAAGGTTTTTGTTATTTATTTGTCATCCTTATTACCGGTACGATCATTTCTTCCAGGCTCACCCCACCATGCTGAAAGGTGTTGCGGTAATAATTGACAAAGTGATTATAGTTGTTAGGGTAACAAAGAAAAAGGTCTCCTTTGGCAAAGATGTAACTGGAGTTTACATTTGGCACCGGCAGGCCTGCTTCCCGGGGATCGCGGAAGGCCAGCACATCCTTAGGTTCGTAATTCAGATTGCGGCCGTGTTTATAACGCAGGTTGGCGGTAGTCTGCTTATCTCCTATCACCTTTGCCGGGGTTTTAACCCGGGTGCTGCCATGGTCTGTAGCTATTACCAGGTTTATCTGCTTATCTGCGATCTTTTTTAAACCCTGGTGAAGCGGACTGTGTTCAAACCAGCTCTGGGTGATGCTGCGGTAACTGGTTTCATCCCCGGCCAATTCCTTTAGCACTTCCATCTCCGTGCGCGCATGACTCAGCATATCTACAAAATTATACACGATCACATTGAAATCATTCTGCAACATGTTATGCATATTATCTACCAGCTTCTGTCCGTCGTGGTTATTGGTAATTTTTGTATAACTGAAACGGATATCTGATTTGCCCAGTTTCTTCAGTTGAGCACGCAGGAACTCCTCTTCATGCAGGTTCTTTCCGCCTTCTTCGTCGTCATTTTTCCATTGCACCGGGAAGGTTTTTTCAATATCTACCGGCAACATCCCGGCAAAAATGGCATTCCGCGCATACTGGGTAGCGGTAGGCAGGATGGCATAAAATGTTTCTTCCTCCTGGATGCGAAAGCTTTCAGCAAAAATCGGTTGAATGGTTTTCCACTGGTCGAAGCGCAGGTTATCAATCAGGATGAAAAATAATGGAATACCTTTTTCGAGGTGAGGAAGTACTTTATATTTAAGGAGGTTCTGGCTCATGATAGGTGCATCATCACTTTTCGGCGACACCCAGGAAGCATAATTCTTTGACACAAATTTAAAAAACTCGTTGTTGGCCTCCTGTTTCTGGGTTTCAAAAACTTCCTGCATTTCCGGGCTGTCACTTTTTTTCATTTCGAGTTCCCAATACACCAGTTTTTTGTAAATGTCCATCCATTCCGTATGCCCCAGGTTACTGTTAAGTGCAGTAAACAATCCACGGAACTCCTGCTGGTAGGCTGAGGTGGTTTTTTCCGCCACCAGTCTTTTATTATCAATCAATTTTTTCAAGCTCAGCCATACCTGGTTTGGATTCACTGGCTTTATAAGGTAATCGCTGATCTGGCTGCCGATGGCTTCATCCATCAGGTTCTCCGCTTCATTTTTTGTGATCAGCACTACGGGAAGATTACTGTTAATTTCCTTTATCTGCTGCAGGGTCTGCAATCCCGTAATGCCGGGCATAGACTCATCCAGCAATACCACATCC
>JBKJUT010000255.1:0-4628 GCA_046590515.1 Ferruginibacter sp. | reverse complement strand
TTCCTTTACGCAAAGCTCCTACACAAATTATCCGAAATGGATTCCTGGTTTGCAATAAAGCCTGCTTTGTATATTGGGCAGGATCTACAAAAGTATATAAGACTTCAGCCTTGCCTGGTTGTTTATTTAGCATAGCAAAGTAATCCTGCAGAGCACCTTTAGAAACAGCAATTATAAGAGAGGGCCTGAATCGGTAGGTGATTTTATCCAGTAACCGGATGTACCATTTTTTATAGTCGTTGGCCGTAGCTACCGAGGTGTGTATAGTAGTAAGCAAAGGTATGTGCCGCGGTACAGCCAGTCGGGCTACAAAATTACATTGGGGTAAATGTGAATGTACCAGGTATACATCACGGTCTTTTATGATTTTTTTTAATCCGGAAATAGCTGAAGAGAGAGATAACAGGGAAGGTTGACCGAGGCATATAAATTCATCGCACTCCAGTTCCCCCAGAAAAGAATTTTTTGAATCAAGGGTCACCACTATATTATGGTATTCTTTCAATTCTTTAATGACCCTCACCAGCATAGTTTCTGCACCACCACGGCCCAGGTTATATATAAAGTGAAGTATGATAGGTTTTGTCATGCTTTATTACGGCCGGAAAATAGCATTGCCGCCTTCTTGATAAAGGTATGCGGTTTGAAATAAAAAGGCACCAGGTGGCGGGCATCCCGGAACCTGAATGAAGCGGATTTACACAACTGTTGCAGCCGGTCCACTACCTGTGCCGCACCATGGTTATCCTGTACGTAGTCGAAACACATCTGCGAGATTTGCCTGCTCTTACCGGAAGTGGTTAGCTGCTGTAATAATGAGGTCATTTCTTGCCCACCCTCCACTGTCAGCTTGTCCAGGTTTCGCCCAAGGCTGAAGGCAGTAGTTTCAAACAGCCACTTATACCTGTAACCGGCAGGGAAGAGCCTGGTACTATAATCCATTACTATAGTTGGTATTCCTAACCGGGCGGCATCCAGGGCGGCCGTACCCATGGCAAAATGTAAGTCGGAATTATCGAGGAGGAACAGATTGATACCGGATGGCGGGATATTTTCCGAAACTTTTATACGCAGATTTTCGCTTTCCCACACCTCAGGCGTAGCCAGCTTTTTATATTCGGCGATATCATCCACTACCACGTGAAAATCCAACGGGTGTGGATAGCCGGCCCGGCTGATATCGCTGAATATTTTTGAAAGCGGTGTCATTTTCCAATTCACACTCCGGCCTATATAAGTGAGACGCAATCTACCAGGTACGGATGGCCGCTCAAGGTAGCGGTTAACAGGGGTAACTGTTACAGGGATGGGAAGAAAAACCGGGTTTGGTATATCCAGGTTGAAACAATTCTTCAAATTAAAAACCCCTGTATCATCCATGAACACGAGGCTTTGTTTTTCCAGTAATTTATTTACAAGTGTTTTACCCAGGGAGGGAAATTTCAGCCCGTATTTATAATCACTGATGCTGCAGATAAAATCGTTTATATCAAAATAAATCACGCGGGGGTTGATGCGGAAAAGA
The DNA here is from genome assembly GCA_046590515.1 of Ferruginibacter sp. Classification (GTDB taxonomy): domain Bacteria; phylum Bacteroidota; class Bacteroidia; order Chitinophagales; family Chitinophagaceae; genus Ferruginibacter. The sequence goes on along the minus strand of JBKJUT010000255.1, from coordinate 3,103 downwards.
TGGCGGTATGGATCTATGAAACGGGTAATTACGAATATATCTGTGGGAAAGAATACAGCACTGATATTATTCCAGTTAACAGTATCAAGATCAATAATTTTAATCTGAATATCTTCCTTTAGTAATTCTTCGGAAAACAGGCCCTGTGTGTAATTGAGTAACACCACTTCCTGCTTTTGGTAGTAGAGTTCTTTTATAAGGGTAAGCAGTAGTGTCGTGTAACCACCTTTCATATCGCGATAGCCGGAATAAAAGCAGTACCGCATTATATTTTCTTTTTCATTATAAAATACATCGTTATCCAATATAAGCCATAATTAATGCAAAAGCCATAAGTAGCGCCAATTATGCCATAGGTGTTCATTAATAAAAAGCAAAGGATTACGTAACTGGTGGCAAAGATAAATTCGGTGATTATGTAAGTTTTGATCATAGCTTTCGCAATCATCAGGTTGGCCAGTAACCAACTTCCGATTTTGAATACATCTCCCAGTAATTGAAACGTGAACAAAGGTTTCATCGGTACAAAGGAGGGGGTGAACAGCAGGTGTATCACCAGGTCGCGCAGCAACCAGATCAATAAAGCCACCACAGACACTACAGGTAAAACGATTTTATAAGACCTGGATATTTCCTGCCGCAATGCAAGCCTATCCTGTATCTCGGATAGTTTAGGCATATAGTAGACACCTAAGACCAGCGTGATAAATGAAAGATAGTAATCTGATATTTTAGTTACGGCTTGCCAATAGCCCGCTTCTTCTACTGTAAAACGATTTATGATTCTGTCCCTCACGAGTATCTGCATAGTTGGCACCAGCAAACCACTTACTACTGCCATGAGTGTGAAGCCAAGCAGCATCCGGGCAACAGGTTTATCCCATTTTTTAAAATCTGGCTTCCAGGCAATACCCGCTTTATTAAATATATATACATGAATACAAAAAATAATGAGAGACAGGGCTGTGCTGGATAACAATACACCTTTCACACCGTACTGGTAAGCCAATATTACAGTAAGTATAATACCGATGACAGAACCACATATGTTTACGATTGTCAGCCGCCGTATCTCTTTAAGTCCGTTAAGGATAGCGCCAAAGATTACGTTAAAGGCAACAGTCATCGTAAAGAGGCCAAACAGGAAATAGACAATCCAGAAATCAGCAGTTTTAAAAGCTGCCCGGGACAGGTAGCCACTGGAGGCGATTACAAATAAAGAAACTACAAAGGAGCAGCAAAAAACAATCAGTGCCGCAGTGTTGATTACCTGCTGGCGTTTGGCCGGATCGTTTTTATATTGAGCCAGGTATTTTACCACCCCGCTTGCAATGGCACCGGTAGCAAGCATGGTCAATATAGAAGCTGTATTCTGGAACTGGCCAAGGTATGCGATGCCGGAGGGGCCTATTTTTACGGCCACTACTTTTGTTACGATGAAGCCACTGAGAAAACTGATGGCAGTAGCAATAGAAGTATAAAAGCTTGTTTTAAATAAATTCACACTGGATATAATTTATGCCCGGATCAGTTGCCGGCAAAAAATTCTTTCATTTTAGTGGCAATGTACAATACTTCTTCTTCCTTCATCCCTGGCCATAAAGGTAAACTCAAACAGGTGCGTGCTATTTCTTCAGCCACCGGGTAGTCGCCCACTACTTTCCCCAGGTGCGCATAAGCTTCCTGTAAGTGCGGTGGCACGGGATAGTGTATCAAAGTACCGATTTCCTGCGCTGCCAGCCATGTCTGCAAGGCCTCCCTATTATTAGTGCGAACTATGTACAAATGATATACGTGCGATTCTTTTCCAATAGTGAAAGGCAGCACCAGGTCTCCTATCCCCTCGAGGTGCTTATTATACCAGCCGGCAATTTCCTGCCGTTGAGTAGTCCAAGCCGGCATGTGAGGGAGTTTTACTGACAGCAGTGCTGCCTGCATTTCATCGAGCCGCATGTTATGGCCAATGACTTCGTTGTAATATTTTTTTTGAGATCCATAATTACGGAACACACGCGCTTTATGCGCCAGGTTTTCATCATCAGTAGTCAACCCGCCGGCGTCGCCCAATGCACCTAAATTTTTACCGGGATAAAAACTGGTGGCATTAATGTGGCCGAAACTTCCGGTCGGGCGTCCTCCTAATAAAGCCCCATGAGCCTGTGCATTATCTTCTATCACATATAAGTTATTCCTGGCAGCCAGTTCCATAATCTTATCCATCTGGCAAACCTGTCCATACAGATGCACGGGGATGATTGCCTTTGTGGCAGGGGTGATTACTTTTTCTATTTCAGCAGGATCAATATTATATGTTCTGGGATCAGGCTCTGCCAATACGGGTGTGGCACCTACAAAAGATACGGCCAGCAATGTAGCAATGTAGGTATTGGAAGGCACGATCACTTCATCACCCGGGCCTATGCCCAGTGTTTTTAAAGCGATATGAATAGCATCCAGGCCGTTGCTGATCCCCACCACATACTTTACCTGGTTGTAAGTGGCATATGCAGCTTCAAAATTTTCAAGCTGCTTGCCCATTACAAACCAATTACTGTCAAGCACCTGTTCAAAGGCGCCCACAAGTTCCTTTTTTAGAGGAGCGTGCATGCCTTCAAATGAAAGAAAAGGAATCTTCATTATATCGTTATTTTATAAAAGTCATGTACAATTCCGCGGCCACCCATCATTTCCTTTTGTTGCAGCAGACCTTCATTTAATTTACGGCCGGCCTCTTCTGTAGAAATACCAAAACTATAATAATCACGGTCTTTATAAACTTCGCTTATTAGATGCGCATTGATAAAATCCAAAGCACCCATGTCGCGGCCCGGTTTCGAATTAGCCATATACTGGGTGTGCACCACCCTGTCATAATCGTAAATCACCAAACCTGCTACCAGTTCACTCTCCAGGCGGGCTTCAAATAACCTGATCTTTCCCGGAAACTGTTGTTGAAGATATTTTATTTCTTCCAGGCTGTGCACCGGCTGTACACCAAACTTTGAAAGCACTGATGCCAACAGGGACCAATACTCATCAAATACTTTATTTTCAGAAACTGTTAAACCAGCCTGTTTACATTTAGCCAGGCTTTGTCTTTTTG
>JBKJUT010000187.1:0-17824 GCA_046590515.1 Ferruginibacter sp. | reverse complement strand
TTTAAGTCCCGGGAAGAAGCACATCAAATTATCCGTCAACATCCAAACCCATTGGCATTATATATTTTTACTTCTTCAAAAAAGAATGAACAATTCTGGCTGCAAAACGTTTTGTTTGGTGGAGGGTGTGTGAATAATGCAAGCTGGCATCTTACCAATAACCATTTACCATTTGGAGGGCGCGGCCAGAGTGGAACCGGAAAATACCATGGCCGTTTTAGTTTTGATACTTTTTCACATCAAAAGGCAATTATGCGCACACCAACCTGGTTTGACCCTTCTATAAAATACCCGCCAATGAAAGGTAAACTCCCTTTACTTCAAAAATTCATTGGCAAAAAATGATGACACCTAAACAGCTATTTTTAAAAACGGTTTACCCGGTATTTATCGGGTATAATAAAATGTTTCGAAAACCCATGAATACATCCTCAACGGTACCGGCCATTTCATCAATTTATGAACTGGAAACCCACAAAAACGATGGAACGCTTTTATCTTTTTCACAGTTCAAAGGAAAGAGATTAATGGTAGTGAATACAGCCTCTGACTGCGGGTTTACTCCGCAATATGATGAATTACAAAAACTTCATCAATCAGCAGGTTCAAAACTGGTGATCATTGGCTTTCCCTCGAATGATTTTGGAGAGCAGGAACAGAAGGATAATTCAGCCATACAGGAATTTTGCCGGGTAAACTTCGGGGTCACCTTTCCGTTAATGGCCAAAAGCACGGTTAAAAAAAGTGAAGGTCAGAACCCTGTTTTCGCCTGGCTAAGTAACGAATCATTGAATGGCTGGAACGATAAGGCACCAAGTTGGAATTTCTGCAAGTATATTATAAATGAAAAGGGAGACCTTACCCATATTTTTGGCGCATCCACTTCGCCTTTTGATCCTGCATTATTAAATGCCCTCGGAATTAAAGCGGGCAGTTTTGATGATAATTGACCAGTTCAATTGGTGTACGGTCGAAGCTGTATCCTTTATATTTAATTTCTATTTCCTGTAATACCTGGTCTACTTCTAAGGGATCGGTTAAAGTAACCAGTTTATACCGGTATTCTTTTATGCCGGGTAGTCCTTTCAGATAGTTGGTATAGTGCCGGCGCATCTCATTTATTCCTACGATGGCACCTTTCCATTCCACAGACTTGCGCAAATGCTTCCTGCAGACTTCCACTCTTTCTTCCAACGTAGGAGAAGCGAGGTTTTCACGTGTTAAAAGGTAATGTTTTATTTCCCTGAATATCCAGGGGTAGCCGATGGCGGCACGGCCGATCATCAATCCATCCACACCATAACGGTTCTTATATTCGAAAGCTTTTTGCGCACTGTCTATATCTCCATTTCCAAATACAGGAATATGAATACGGGGATTATTTTTTACTTTGGCAATCAAGGTCCAGTCGGCTTCACCTTTATACAACTGACAACGGGTGCGCCCATGAATGCTAATAGCCTGTACGCCTATGTCCTGCATTCTTTCTGCCACTTCCTCAATGTTCCTGGTATTATCATCCCAACCAAGCCGTGTTTTGATGGTCACAGGCAGGCGGGTTCCTTTGATTACAGCCTCTGTAAGCCTGACCATTAATGGAATATCTTTTAACACCCCGGCTCCTGCTCCCTTATTAACTACTTTCTTTACAGGACAGCCAAAGTTTATATCAACCAGGTCGGGGTTTACGGTTTCGCATATACGCGCACTCAGGCTCATTGCATCTTCATCCCCGCCAAAAATCTGTATACCAAATGGGCGTTCTTCTTCTGCAAAATCAAGTTTATGCCTGCTTTTCATGGCGTCCCTTATGAGCCCTTCACTGCTGATGAACTCACTGTACATTAAGTCTGCACCATTGTCTTTACAAACCACACGAAAGGGCGGATCACTCACATCTTCCATGGGAGCAAGCAGTAAAGGGAACTCCGGTAATTGTATCTCTCCTATTTTAGGCATTTCTTTGTGATGTATATTGCGGATGCAAATTTACAACTAATCCGCTTAGCGTATGCAATACAAAAGTGTTAAAGGATTTACCCCGTTGGCGCAATTGGGTATATTATTCGTGTTTCTGGGTTTAGGCTTTATCCTGGCTGCGGGGGCTCAACTCATAATCGGGCTGAAAATGCTGCCGGCAGACGTGTCTATGACCAACATGGGCGAAGAACTGATGAAAGCAATGCTGGATCCCAAAAATGTAAACATGGCCAGGCTGGCACAGGTGGCAGGCACTTTTTTTCTGTTATTCGTACCCGTTGTACTGTATTCCCTGGTAACCTTTGGATCCAGGCCCTTCTGGTTAGGCTTCAGTAAACATATTTCTCCTTCCCAGGTTATTCTGGGTTTTGTCATCATTTTCGTGGCAAATATCATGGCTTCGCCCATAGGTGACCTTACGAAAGAAATCGTTAGTCATTTTCCTTCCCTTGACCTGACTGCACGTAAAATGGAAGCGGCCTACACCCAGCAGGTGGTAGCATTAAGTCATTTAGGAAATTGGCCTGAATATTTGATGGCACTGGTCATCATGGCTTTTTTCCCTGCTCTTTTCGAAGAAATGTTTTTTAGAGGAGGAATGCAGAATATCCTGGTGCGCTGGTTGCAGAACCCGTGGGCAGCGATTATTATAACCTCTCTTTTATTCAGCCTTATACATATGTCGGTTTACCTCTTCCTCAGCCGTGCCATTCTTGGATTTGTGCTGGGATATATGTACCACAAAACAAAAAATATTTGGGTTAACGTAATCGCACATTTTTTGAATAATGCTATCGCGGTGACCCAGTTATTCTGGATGAGCCTGCGAAATGAAAAGATGGATTTATCTAAACTTGACCCCAGCATAGACTGGTGGTATGGTGTTTTGGCGGTGATCGGCCTGGTTATTTTGTTCAGGTTATTAAAAAAGGTATCGGTAAAACATGTGACCGCCATCACAGCCCGGGAAGAAGAATTATACCGGCAACGCAGACAGGAAAATCCCTTTATTACAAACCATTAATAATGGCCCTTCAAAAAAAAGTATTTCGTACCCGGGCAATAACTGCTGTCATATTTGCGCTCGTGATGCTGGCCGGGCTGTTTATTAATGCGTGGACTTTTATCACTTTGTTTACAATCATCCTTTTCGGATCTATTTATGAGTTTTTCCGGCTTGTAAAGAAAATCACGCCACGATATTACTGGCTCGCCTTGCCTTTATCGGTAGTATATATTGCAATTCCTGTCTGGATGATGCTTGATCTCGGAATCAATTTCGAAACGCCACATACAATCGGGCCCCTGGTGGCTAAACCTTTGATCAGCTACAGTCCGCTGATACCTTGTGCAATAATATTTTCAATATGGATTAATGATACCATGGCCTATATCGTAGGCTCAATGATTGGCCGCACTCCCTTCTCAAAAATTTCTCCTAAAAAAACCTGGGAAGGCACCATAGGCGGGGCAGTATTGTGTATAGGTGTAATTGTATTACTATCTCAATTGCTGGAAGTGGCCAGACCTCTTGCCTTGCATCACTGGATCATCATTGCAGCGCTGTGTGCTGTATTTGGAACCCTGGGTGACCTGTTGGAAAGTAAATTAAAAAGAATGGCAGGTATAAAAGACAGTGGTTCATTTATGCCCGGCCATGGCGGTTTCCTGGATAGGTTTGATTCCTTTCTGATTGCTGCTCCTGCAGTTTGGCTCTATCTACATTTCTCGCCTTAAAGTGAAAATTTGAATTCACAGTTTGTACCTTTGCCGTTTAAAAACTGTAAGCATGACCATACACCGGGAAGGATTTAAATCAATTGCCATTGCCACACTCATATTTGGCGCAATAAACCTGGCTATGTTCTGGTTTTTCAGTGCTTCGCTTTTATGGTTATCGGTAACCATTTTTATTATCAGCCTGGTTTTCCTGCTGTTTATTATATCTTTTTTCCGGGTGCCTTCAAGGGAGCTGACAATACACGGTAACAGTATCATTGCTCCTGCTGATGGGAAAGTAGTAGTGATTGAAGAAAGAATAGATGAGGAATATTTTAAGGATAAACGTTTGCAGCTATCTATTTTTATGAGTCCGGCAAATGTACACGTTAACCGTATTCCAATGGATGGAGAAGTAGTGTACAACCAGTACCATAAAGGCAAATACCTGGTAGCCTGGCATCCTAAATCCTCCACTGAAAACGAAAGACATTCAGTAGTTATAAGAAAAGGTAATGTAGAGATTCTTGTTAAGCAGATTGCAGGTGCGGTGGCAAAGAGAATTGTGAACTACCTGGAAACAGGCCAGAAGGTAGAACAGGGAAAGGAAATGGGATTTATTAAATTTGGAAGCAGGGTGGACCTTTTATTGCCGGTGGGCAGTCAAATAAATGTCACCCTGAACCAGGTTGTCAAAGGTGGGGTAACGGTTATAGCAACAATTTAACCTTTTGCAGGCATGCTGCAGGCTTTTTCCTTGCTATTTAAAATGTATATTTACTGTGATTTATCACCCACAAATTTTTATATGAAAAAAGTATTTTTATTAGCATCTATGGCATTCCTTATAACAGGAACTTCTTTTGCAGATACAGGAAAGAAGAAAAAGAAATGTGCTAAGGGTAAAACCTGTTGCAGCCAATCCAAAACAGCTTGCAATAAAGAAAAGGCTGCCAAGACTGCCGCACTTTAATTAATGGCTTTTAATTTATTCAGCTTCTCCACCGGGGAAGCTTTTTTTATAGGAGACTTTCTAATTGTTGCAGGTGAGTAATGGTGTGGGTTGGTAAAGAAGACGGCGCGGCGGAAATATGATTTACATATACACAATCCATTCCCGCATTGATGGCTCCCTGTATATCCGCTTCGAGGTTATCACCGATCATAATACTTTCATGCAGCAATGCACTTGATTTATTTAAGGCATATTCAAAAATTTCTTTTTTTGGTTTTAAACTGTTGCTTGTTTCGGAAGTGATCATATGGGTAAAGAAATGGGTCATCCCGCTGCTGGCCAGTTTACTCCACTGCGTTTTTTCAAAGCCGTTAGTGATAAGATGAATTGTGTATTTCCTGTCAGTCAGGTATTGTAAAATTTCCATGGTATGCGGGAAGACAGCCTTTTTCGTGGGTAATACCTCTAAAAACCGCGCGCTAAGTCCCCTGGCCAGCTTTTCATCTCCAATTTTAAAATCAAGGAGGGTACGCCACATCCGCTTCCATTTTAAATCTTCTGCGTTTATAAAACCATTGTGATACCGTGCCCACAGAATTTCATTATGATGCAGGTATTTTTTATAAAAATCTTCAAAGGGACCGGTTACAATTTCCTGTAAGGCAAATTCTGCATAGATATCTGTAAGGGCGTGTTTTGCATTTGTATCAAAATCCCACAAAGTATGATCCAGGTCAAAAAACAGGTGTTTATATTCTTTCATCAAGCAAATATTTTAAGTCTTGTTGTACCTTTATTCCTGCACAAAGTTAGGATTAAATAAAAGCAGTAAATGCATGTTAGCGATAATAACAGGATCCAGTAAAGGAATAGGAAAAACCATTGCAGAGAAGTTTTGCAGTTTGGGCTATAATGTGGCATTGTGTGCACGTACCGCAGGCGAACTGGAAAAGACGGGCGCCGAGCTACAAAAAAAATTTCCTTCTGTCAGCGTTTTGTCTAAAGCAGCAGATCTATCAGTGCAATCTTCAGTAACAGATTTTGCCAACTGGGTAATGAGTATTGGTGTGCCGGATATACTGGTAAATAATGCAGGCATTTACCTGCCAGGTAACTGTATAGATGAGCCGGAAGACCAACTGGAGGTTATGATAAATTCAAACCTCTATAGCGCGTATTACCTTACGCGGGCTTTGGTTCCTGCAATGATATCCCGGGGAAGCGGTCATATCTTCAATATTTGTTCAGTGGCTTCCCTGCACGCCTACAAGGGAGGTGGCAGTTATAGTATTAGTAAATTTGCCCTGAACGGTTTTAGCCAGAATCTGAGGCTTGAACTGTCGCCACATCTCATAAAAGTTACTGCCGTTTTCCCGGGTGCAGTATTTACTGATTCATGGGCCAACTTTGATAACAGTGATGCACGTATTATGGAGGCAAAGGATATTGCAGATATGGTTGGCAGTGCTGCTTCTCTATCTCCACAAGCTAATGTGGAGGAAATTGTGATTCGGCCTGTACTGGGAGATTTATAATTAACACATTATTGCCGCATTCCCCCCCGTTAAAAATTACTTTTGCGTGATCGTGTTATGAATTTTGTGTTTAAAATAATTGTTTTATTCGGCGGCTTGCTTTTGGCTTTGAATGCCGATAGCCAGGTTACATTTTCGGCAACGCTGAGCCCGGCCACCATTAACCGTGATGACCTTACTACCATCCGCTTTGTACTGGAAAATGCCATCGATATACAGGATATCCAGCCACCTTCTCTCAGTAAATTTAAAATGGTCAGCGGCCCGGTACAGGAAAGCGGGATGACAAATATTAATGGAACTGTTTCCCAATACCTGGCAATCAGCTTTGTAATACAGGCTACCAACCCCGGCTCCTTTAAAATTCCCGCCGCGATAGCCACTGTAGACGGAAAAAAAATTAAAAGCAACAGCCTGGAACTTGTAGTAAATAATCATAAATCAGCAATAGGGAATATTGCCCCGCCGGTAGTACATAACCTGTTTGCCGATTTAAAGCCAAGAGCTTTCTTTAATGATTATATTCTAAAAAAGGGAGAAGATGCGAAGGCAAAAGTTAACAGGAACATGCACCTTAAGCTCGAGGTAAATAAAGCCACTTGTTACGTGGGTGAACCGGTGGTTGCTACTTACAAATTGTACACCCGTTTAAAAAGCGAAAGTAAACTCACACAGAATCCTTCTTTTAACGGTTTTTCAGTGATCGACCTGCAGGCTGCTGATATCACAGGTTCTTCTACTGAAACTTTGGGTGGGAGAGAATACAATGTGTATACTATCAGGAAAGCCCAACTCTATCCTCTGCAGGATGGAAAAATTGCTCTTGAAAGTGCGGAACTGGAAAACCGCGTAAAGTTCGTCCGGGATGGTTATGCGAAAAACCAGCCTGATATTGCTACATTGTTTGATGATTTTAATAATGCAACCTTACCAGCGGAGGCTGCCATTGATCAGACAGTATTTTTAAGGAGTGACCCTGTAAACGTGGACGTGAAACCACTCCCTGTGAATGGCAGGCCTGCAGATTTTAAAGGTGCTGTGGGTAATTTCTCCATTCAATCTGGACTTGAAAAGTATTCACTTGAGCGAGGCCAGGCTGGGAAATTAGTGGTGATAATTGCCGGTAACGGTAACCTGCAGTTGCTTACACCCCCCGTAATAAACTGGCCCAGGGGTGTAGAAGCATTTGAAACAAAAACTTCTGACTTATTAAGCATGACCTCTATTCCTGTAAGCGGTAAAAAAATATTTGAATATCCTTTCAGCGCAGATAAACCAGGATCTTATGTACTGCCGCCTGTACTTTTTTATTATTTTGATCCTGCAATTAAACATTATAAAACCCTTTCTACTAAAGAACTGGCTTTTGAAGTCTCTCCCGGTTTATATAAGGCCGCCGCATTGCCTGCCCCGCGGAAAGTAATTTCATCTTCGGAACCGGTAAACCGGAAGTGGTTCCTGGTAGTTTTGCCCATACTTTTCCTGGGTGGTTTATTTATATACGCCCGAACCGGCCGCAACAATGCCGGAAATAATTCCTCATTCTCTCAAGCAGGACAACATCTTCCCGTGCCACAGATGGCTGTGGCAAATGATGCAGCTTACGTTTCCTCTGCAATCCGGCAACATAATCCATTGGCAGAATCTGAGCGTTGTTTGTATGAAGAGGAATGTGTGGAGTTTTATGCTGTTTTGATGCAGGAAGTAAAACAATTCCTGGCCGCAAAATATTCAATTTGTCCCACAGAAATAAATATGAAAAGGCTGGCAGAAAAAATGGACAAGGCCGGCATTTCCAATGATACTGTACTCTCATTGCAACAGTTGTTGCAGGAAACTGAGTGGTTGGTATATACTCCATTTGAACGCAGTGAAAAAATGGCGAAACTGTACCATCGTGCAAATGAGTTGCTGCAGGTGATCAACACCTACGATGTTAGGATTCAGTAAATTTATAACCTACACCACGTACGGAATGGAAGTACCTGGGATTGCGACTGTCTTCTTCAAAGTATTTTCGAAAATTAAGAATGAAATTATCAATGGTCCGGGTTGTCGGGTATACGTTGTAACCCCATACTGCCTGCAGAATTTTTTCCCTGGTTACTACTTCATTTTTATTTTCTATCAACAACTTCAGTAACATGATCTCTTTCTTGGTAAGAGTGATCTGTTCCCCGTTTTTTCCTGAGCATATAAGTGCCTTAAAATCTACCTGGTTTTTTCCAAACGTAAATATATCAGGCAATGGTTTTTTCAACTTCATTTGTTCCCCCTTCTTCAGCAACTTGGTTACGCGTAGTAATAATTCTTCCAGGTTGAAAGGCTTAGTGAGATAGTCATCTGCACCCTTTTTCAGTCCGAGCACACGGTCGGCACTGCTGTTCTTCGCACTTAATATGAGGATGGGTATGTCAGTGTTGTTAAGCCTTATTGTTTCAACTACAGCTATCCCATCCAGTTCGGGCAACATTACATCTAATAAGATGAGGTCAAAATGTTCTTTTTGAACGACGCGTAAGGCATCCGCTCCATCATAGCTGCTGGTTACTTCATATCCTTCAAGTTCCAGGTTAAGCTTTAAGGCCTCCTGTAAATTCTCTTCATCTTCTACCAGTAAAATGGAATACTTTTTATCTGTCATATAATATTTTTATGCGGGGCTGAGGTAAACAGAAAAAACAGTTCCGGCAGGTTGATGGTCGGCTATTTTTATTTCGCCACCATGAGCCTTGATGATCCTAAAGGTAAGGTACAATCCCAAACCTGTGCCTTTGGCTGCCTTAGTAGCCGGGTTTCCGCCACGGTAATATTTTTCAAACACCTTTTTTTTATCCATTTCATTGATGCCGCTTCCTTGATCTGTAATGCTGAGTATTATATGATCCTTCAATTCTAAACGGATATCTACAGGAGCAGATTTGGGAGAGTATTTAATGGCGTTATCCAGCAAATTGTTGAATGCCATTTCGAGTAACATGGCATCACCATTTATAAATATATCAGGCTGTATGTAACAATTTATAGGCTTATTTGAAAAACGATTGATAAAATGCTGGCTGGAGGACTCAATTATCCCGCTGAAATTCACTTCCTCCCGGGTCATCCTGTATCCATCTGATTCTATCTGCGAGGAAAATAACATGTTATTGCAAAGGTTATTAAGTCTTTCAGTTTCCTGGAGAGTATTATGAATCAGGCGCTGCTGCTGCCCCTCATCCAGTTTTCTTTTTTGTAACGTTTCAAGGTTTAGCTGAGCCACGGCTATCGGTGTTTTTAATTCATGCGTGATAGCCATCATAAAGTTCTGTTGTTGCAGACTTTGTTTTAATTGTCGGCGTACCAGGCGAAAAATAAATATAGCACCGGCAAGTATCACCAAAAAGAAAGTAACGCCTTCACCTGCGTATTGAGCTGTTTTTTTTTTCTTTTCTTTTTGTAGCCGGGCAAGACCTGTATTATAATTTTCTCCCGAGATATCAAGATCTTTTATCTGCAGGCTGATCATTTTTTCATTCTGCATGTTCAGGGCAATGAACCAGAATATAAGTGCAGCAATGGTATAACCCAGGAGGCACCAGTAAACCAGGAAAATGCGTTGTATCTTTTTGCTTTTATTTTTCATGGTGGCGGCAGCTTAATTACGCTTATCCAATCCCCAGGAGAGTTTATTGCGGAGTGTTTGCAGAAAATTATTTTCGTTAAGGCGGATCAGGTTTATCCCGAAACTTTCTTTTTTTACTGCCAGTGAGATTTCCTTTGTAACAATTTCCCGCCGGCTATCGAGTGAACACAGAAAGCCATCTGTACGTCCTTCTACTTCAAAAGAAACAATGGTATTATCAGGTACGATCAGTGGCCGGATATTCAGGTTGTGCGGCGCTACCGGTGTAATTACAAAACTGCCGCTATCAGGAAAAACTACCGGTCCGTTGCAGCTGAGTGAATAACCGGTAGAACCTGTAGGAGTGGCTACAATAAGTCCATCTGCCCAGTATGTATTTAAAAATTCACCATTCAGGTATGTATGGATTTTGATCATGGGAGAGGTATCTTTCTTATGCAGTGAAAATTCATTTAGTGCATAAGGACATTCTCCAAACAAAGGTACATTGGCATCGAGGTGAAGCAGGGTCCTGTTATCCAATACATACTTCCGGGTAACCAGGGCTTCTATGGCATTCTTAATTTCTTCTCTTCCGATGTTAGCGAGGAAACCTAAACGGCCATAATTAATTCCAAGGACAGGTATCCCCGAATCTTTAACCAATGTAACTGTATCAAGCAACGTTCCATCTCCACCTAAGCTGATCATACAATCTATCGATTGATCCATATCACTGGAGGCATTAAAAGTGGAATATTCGCTATCGAAATTTACCGCGCAGTAAAACTGGTTCCAGAAATCCTGGTAAAAAACAGGCTCTACCCCATGATTCTTTAATTCACTTAGAAGCAGGTTTACATCTTCTAACTGGTTGTTTTCAATTCCCCTGCTATAAATTGCTATTCTCATTATCGGTAGGTGTAATTTAGAAGCCACCCCTGGTGTGTAAAAATAACCCGTTTTCACCTAATTGGTTAAAACTGTATTCTATTCTTAAACTAATGTCGTACAATGTAAGTAAATCCAGCCCAAATCCCGAACTGTAAAGCAACCTGTTATTTAACCGCGTATCATATTGCCTGGTGATGTAACTGGTACCGGCATCCGCAAATACTTTGGCATAAAAGGCAACAGGAATTTTAGGAACAGTTTTAAAATTGAAGGGCACAGGAATATTAAAGGCAATTATTTTTTTACGCAGGGTATATTTGACTGCCATAGCTGCTAATCCATCTACCACGTAATTCTCTAATCCACGTAGATAAAATTCTCCAAAGCCCATAGCGCGTTGGTTAATGTACGCTACTTTAAAGGGTATTTTTATTTTGCCCATCAGTTGGATAGTGCTGTACCATTTACTGCCATGATCTAAATACCTGGCGATGGAAGTACTTACTTCTGTCATGTTGGTGCCGCCTGAGAATTGCAGTCCCCTCTTCAAAACCGACACGGCATAAATATTTCCTTTAAGCGGGTAAGCCACGTTGTTCACATTCACATACTGGTAAGCATAGAGTGCGTCCAGGATATTGGCTTTATTGCTACGGCTGTTAAACAGATGGTTATTTGATTTAAGGATGACACTATCGTTAACCTTGATAGTTGAAAAACCTACACTAATAATGTGGGAATTGTAATGCCCCCGGCGGATGAAATAAGATCCCGCAGTAGAAAAACTCTGTCGTACAAAACCCCCGTTACGGAAAGCCTGCACCTGGTTCTTTACATTGGTTACATATCCCACTTCACGGTTTTGCACAAACCCCGCAGATACAGCAAAGCCTTCTGTTAATGCACTGTTACTGTAAGGGGCAGAATAACTGAACGAAATATTTCTTGCATAACCGGTAAGTAGATAAACACGTAACTGGTCACGCCGGCCGCTGAAATTGTAGTGCGCAAACCTGGCGCCATAAATCACCCGCTCCAGGTCACCGTTATATCTTTTCAACCATTCGTTGAAATTCCTGTCTACCAACTTAAATTGCGGCGTAGGGAAGATGTACCATTTTTCTTTTACCTGCACAGTTATCGCAATGCCGTTTGAATCGGCCGCCTGTGATAATTGTACTTCTGTGAAAAGTGTAGTGTTGTAAACAAGATTACGCGATTGTTCCAGTAATTCAGGGATGAGGGCCAGCCTTACAGAGTCACCTTGATTAAAACGGACTTCACGCAGAATAATGTAATCTTTGGTTCGCTTATTTCCGGAAATAAGAATAGTATGGATATACACTTTTTTAGAAGTATCAATGTGTGCTGCAGTCTGTACGATAGGGTCTGCAGGAATGCCTGATTGAGCACATAAATTGCGGCTGCCCGAAATAAGAACTATAAATAAAAAGATGCGGACTAAAATCATCGGTGAGGGTTACATCGGTATAGCTATCATTAAATGTCAAGGTAATTCATCAGGTGGCGATAATTATTATCAATCTCGTTCTCAAATTTTTCGTTGCCGTAAAAATAGATTACGTCATAGTCATACCTTTCAAAAGTGGCTACTACTGCCGCTATTTCTTTTTTATTCAGGTGAAGTGTAACGGTTAACATTCCTGTCTCGGTATGTACTGTGGTATTCAGGTGAAGGATAGTGCAATCATTACTCTCTACTATCCGGCTGATTTCCGAAATGGCAAACTGGGATCTTTCCATTTCAAGAACCACCAACCCACCGATTTCATTGCCACCGGAAAAATTCCCAAGCGTTTTCAGCAGGTCGAGAGCCGTGATCACACCTGCAAATTCGTTAGCCTGGTTTACCACGGGCACAATATTGGTTTCAAATTGGTTACTGCTGTTCACCGCATTTAAAAAATGCACATTATCCTGTACGGATACATTTATAAAATTCTTTTGTAAGACTTCAATTGTGAGTTTTTCATCATCTGCATCCAGCAAATCATCTTCGCTGATAAGCCCCAAAAACTTTTCTTCAGATACTACTGGTAGATGAGTAAGCCGGAAATCAGTTATCAGTTGTAAAGCTTTTGCTACCGAATCCTGCAATTGCAGCCGGGGGATGTTTTTATTTATAAGTTCAATTGTTAGCATTTGCAGGGTTTTAGGAGTTATTCCCAGGTAAGGATATCCCTTACCGTAATACAACCAATAGACACTAAAAAAAATTAAACCGTTGCAGCCGGAATTTTTAATTTAGAAAGAAAGCCGTCCAGGATCACATTGAATTCTTCGGGGCGTTCCATCATTGGCGCATGCCCGCACTTATCAATAAAGTGCAATTCGCTGTTAGGTATCAGTTTGTTAAACTCTTTTGCCACAAAGGGAGGAGTAATGGTATCGTTGTTGCCCCAGATAAGGCAGGTCGGTTGTTTTATCTGGTTAAGTTCTTCACCCAGGTTATTGCGTATAGCACTTTTGGCCAGGGCGATTATCTTAATCACCTTTAATCGGTTATTTGTGATCTCGAATACTTCATTTACCAGTTCATCAGTTGCCAGGGCAGGGTCATAAAAAGTAAGAGCTGTTTTATTGCGGATGTATTCTTTATCGCCTCTTTTTGGATAGGTATCACCCATACCATTTTCGAATAGACCGCTACTGCCGGTTAAAATGAGAGACTTTATACGTTCTGGATTTTTTAAAATGTGTACGAGACCCACGTGACCACCCAGGGAGTTGCCCATCAGGTGAATCCCGGTATATTGCCGGTGTTCTATAAAGCGGTTAACAAATTTTTGTAAACCCCCAACGGAGGTGTGCAGTAAATCAAGTTCAAGCAACGGCAATATAGGTACGATCACTTTATTGCTTTTGCGGAAATGTTCAATAAGTGTTTTAAAATTACTTAATGCGCCGAAAAGCCCATGCAAAAGCAAGAGTGGTTCACCCGAACCTTCTTCAATAAACTTAAATTTACCGTCTTGTTTTATTTCGTAGCTCATGCTTTTTTGATCCCTGGATTTTTTAAAGTAAGCCAAAATTTATCGAACACTAAAATACTGCTTTCGCTAAAATTACATTAAATAAGATAATGACTCAAATTAATGCTTCACTTTATTAGACAGGCCATCAAAAAATGTCTGTAATTCTGCAAACATTCCTTTAAAAAAAGGAATAATATCTCCTAAAGACTCAATAACCTTTGGGCCTAAT
The DNA here is from genome assembly GCA_046590515.1 of Ferruginibacter sp. GTDB lineage: Bacteria > Bacteroidota > Bacteroidia > Chitinophagales > Chitinophagaceae > Ferruginibacter. Next base: position 3,912 of record JBKJUT010000187.1, on the reverse strand, counting down.
GGCTGAATGTAAGGGTAAAATGTAGACCGGGCCACCGTTTCTTCACGGAGAAAATGTAACTGGCCGGCATAAAACAGAACTATACTGAATATGAGCAGGTATAATATTATATAAAAAAACATCCCACCTAATCGGTTAATCCAGCCGAGCATAAGAGTTTCAATCGCCTTCTGAATAAAACGACCACCAAGATTAACCAGGAAAGCCACTGCTATAAACACAAGCAGGAATGACAGGAATGGTAACCATTTAAATGCTGGATTAACGTGAAGAGAAAGGCTTGCTGCTACCACCGCAGATAATTTCAGTGCGGCTGCCAGGCCGGCGATAAATGCAAGCAGGGAGAACAAGGCTACTACCAGGCCTTTCCTTAATCCTTTAAAGGCTGCAAGGATCAGAAGGATTACAACAGTGGCATCAATGACCATATATTTAAGCTAATAATTCCTTCACAATGATGCTGATCGTTTTGCCGTCGGCTTTGCCCGCAAACTGTTTGTTGGCCAGGCCAATGATCTTTCCCATATCTCCGGGTGCTGCATTGTTGTCTTTGATGATCTGCTGCACAGCTTCCCTTATCTCACCTTCACTTAACTGTGCAGGTAAAAAGCGGGTGATCACCTCCAATTCTTCTTTTTCTTTTTCGGCAAGGTCGGCCCTTCCCTGTTTTTCAAAGATATCCAGGGAATCACGCCTTTGTTTTACCATCTTTTGCAGGAAACGGGTTTCCGTGGCCTCGTCAATCTGCCCGCCTGCACCTGGTTCGGTTTTAGCTTTGATGATTTCAGCTTTTATCGCACGTAATGAACGTAATACTCCTTCATTTTTGGCTTTCATGGCTTCTTTCATTTCTGCCATTATTTTTTCTTCGAGGTTCATAATCCACTATTTTATTTTGAATAAATACGTTGCTTATTGTTGCTCTTTCAACTGGATGGCTTTGAATTTTTCAAAAAACTGCTGGGCAAAGATTTTCATTTCATTTCCCAGTTCTTCCTGTTTTGTGGCTCTTTTAAAGGTATCTCCCATTGACATAAGCATCTGGTAAAAAAAGTCTCCCATTTCATCTACCATCATATCTTTTGTCCATAAGTCTATACGCAGGGCTGTTTTGTCGGCAGGGTCCCAGAAGGCAAGGCACATCGCCTTTGCCCTTTGTTTCATTGCTGCATTACTGTCGCTGGCTTCCCAGTTAATCTGTTCTGGTATCTTATTGGGATCAAGTAAAACTTCTACACCTATTGTTGATTTTTTCATTTCCGGTTTTCAATTAAGGGGCAAAGGTAGGATGTTTTGTTATTTTGCCATACCTGATAGAACTTTCCATAATTGGCCGGTAGCCAGTTTCCAATCATATGATGCGGTTTGCAATTTACCCTCACGGATATGTGCAGCCCGCACAAATTCATCTTTATAAAGGAGGATCATTTTTGTAGAGAGGTCTTGCTCAGTAAAGTCCGAATAAACCGGGGCTTCTGAAAAGATCAGGCGGTTAGAAGGATGATCATTGGTAATTACCGGTATGCCTGCTTTCAGGTAACTAAGTGCGGCTAATGGATAATTTCCGGGTAAATTAAAATTAATGGCAGTATAAGCACTTTGTGGTACAGCCGGGTTAACCCCATCATACATGATTATATCTGAGGCATATTTATATGAATGCAACAGTTTTACTAATGCAGGCTGTGGCCCGGGCAACATCAATATGAGTTTCATGGCTGACTTTTGCCATTTTTTAAAAAGAGAAAAAGCTTTTAAAACTTTGAGCGCGTCACTACCGGCGGAAATTTCAAAAAGAAAATATTCCTGTCCACTGGTCATATCTTCTTTAATGGAATTTTTAATTGACTCATCTGCAGGAAATAAGTCCAATCCAGGATACATCGTTATTATCTTCCCGGCCAGGCTAGTTTGAAACTGCAGCAGTATTTTTTCAGTAACAGGGTTAGTAACACATACTGCATCTGCCTTTTGTGCATATAATGGCAGGTATTTTTTTGAATAACTTCCTCTTGGAGACCATTTAAATGCTGGATCAAGGAGCAGGCATTGCGGTAACCGGGTACGCAGGCTGCAGAAACCTTTTGCCGTAACAAATACATCAGCCTGGTATCTTTCCAACACAGGCGGTATAATAAAATTATACCAGTAATGCCGGGAAAGGTTGTTCTGGAACCGTTGCAGTAATATAACCGGGGTGCAGTTTGGCTCAAGGTAAATTTCAGGGCTGGGCCGGCTGTCAAAAATAAACAGGAAATGATGGTTGGGCTGTAATGCCGCAATCCTGCTGAAACAGGTGAAGTGAAAACTATCGGGTAAGTCATTTTCACCGGCAGGGATGTGTATGGCAATGGTCATTTAATTATTTCAGCACTTTCACTTTTACCGTTTCAATACGGGTATCGCTCACACTGATAATATCGAATTCAAAGTTACCGGCGAATATTTTATCTTTTTCTTTTGGGATTGATTCATTGTTCTGAATGATATATCCAGAAAGCGTTTCTGCTCCTTCATCATCAGGGAATACCACCTTATATTTTTCCCGGATGTAATCCAATTCCAGCCGGCCACTGAAAATATATTCGTTGCGTGCAACCTGCCTGTCTACAAATTCTTCTCCTGTATCATATTCATCCTGGATGTCACCGAAAATTTCTTCCAACAGGTCTTCCATAGTAACAATACCCGCGGTGCCGCCAAATTCATCTATTACCCAGGCAATGGTCTTACGCTCTTTGCTGAACTTGTTCATGAGATCAGTTACGTTCATGCTTTCGGGTACAACGGGAATTGGATGCAGAATTTCTTTTACACTGGCAGGATGGCGAAACAGGTCTAGCTGGTGAATGTAGCCTACCAGGTTGTCAATATTATTTTCGTAAACTACCAGCTTACTTAGATGGGTTTCTATAAATTTTTTCTTTACATCATCAATAGAAGCATGACTTTCTATCCCTTCAATTTCCCGGCGGGGAATGAGGCATTCCCGTAACTTAACATCACTCAGTGACATTGCATTTTCAAAAAGTTCTTTATTCATCTCAGAAGAATCTTCTTCAATATGACTTTTACTTTGCTGGATAAAATGCTCCAGGTCCATTTTGCTGAAAATTTCCTTCTTATCGTTTAATTTCACATTGAAAACATATACCAGCAGCCATTCAGCCAGTTTAACAAAAAAGCTGGATACAGAAGCAAACAACCAATAGAAGAAACGCGCAAATAAACTGGTTATTCCCGAATTCATAATTGTGTTGTTACGGGCCCGGGAAAAAGCGCGACTTACAAATTCCACGAAAATAATGATAGACGCAGCCAGTATGATCTCCACAAAAAGTTTAATAAATTCTACGTAATCATTGGCCGATTTTGGCAGGAAGTGAGAGAGGTAATTCCAGATGGGCTGCAGCATTTCTCCAACGAAGAGTCCATAAATTACCAGTACCAGGTTAAGTCCTACCAGTAATGTACCTAAAAAACGTTGGGGCTCCTCAGCAAAACGACCCCAGGTTTTACCGCTGGGAGTACCTTGTTTCTTGTTAAGCTCAATAGATAATTTATTTGCCGAAACGAAAGCCATTTCAATGCCGGCTAAAAATCCAATTATGATGAGGGAGCCGATAATAGCCAGTAATGCGATCCAGTCCATACTTAAAAATAACAAAAAGCGGGTAAATCCCGGCCTATGTAGGCATTTCAATAAATTTTTTCACCAATACTTCGGCCTGGGCACAGGCATCATCCAGTTTATGGTTCACAATCACTTCATTAAACTGGTCTTTGAAAGATATCTCGTATGCAGCTTTATTTATGCGTGTCTGTAATGATTCAGCAGTTTCAGTGCCACGGTTGTGAAGCCTGTTTTGTAATTCTTCTACCGACGGCGGTTCAATAAAAAGGCTAAGGGTA
>JBKJUT010000097.1:0-6622 GCA_046590515.1 Ferruginibacter sp. | reverse complement strand
TCCAAGGGGTACAGGGCTGTTCAGAATTAAATCAGCCCGGGTATTCAACCGCTGGGGCGAAGTAGTTTACGAGAAAAACGATTTCGTGGCTAATAACCCTTCTTATGGATGGGATGGACGATATAAAGGGGTACTACTGAACCCCGATGTGTATGTATACCTCATTGAAATTATTTGCGACAATAATACAACCCTTCCACTTAAGGGAAATGTCGCCCTTATCAGGTAAGATGCTTTTGTTTTATGAATCTCAGGGCTTGCCGCAAGGTGAGCCTTGTTTTTTTATGCCTTTTACCTCCTGGAAGGCTTAAAAAAAAGGTAAACCACCAGTAATTATTAGTTGTTTTTTAATACTAAACAGGCTGAATGCACGTTTTAGGATTGCAAAACCTGCTATCCAGTACATGAAAAAAACATTACATAAGGTAATTTTAATTTTTATTATGATTGTGTCAATCAGGGCACAGGCTGGTGCGCAGGACATCCACTTTTCCCAGATTTTTGAAACCCCTCTACTACGAAATCCTTCTCTTGCCGGCTTGTTTTCAGGAGATGTAAGAATTCAATCTGTATACCGCACCCAATGGAACAGTGTTACCGTTCCGTATGAAACTGTTTCCATGAATGGCGAATTTAAAGTGGCAGCGGGTAAGGGAGATGATTTTCTGACAATAGGTGGCCAATTGGTATACGATAAGGCAGGTACGGTGGCCCTCACAACTACCCAGATTTTTCCGGCATTGAATTACCACAAATCATTAGGAGCAAAAAATACTTATTTATCACTTGGATTTATGGGAGGTTTTGTACAGCGGAGGTATGACATGAGTAAGATGACAACCAATAGCCAGTTTAATGGATATAACCATGACCCGGGGCTTGCATCAGGTGAAACCTCAGCTCCGGCTTATTCTTACCTGGATGGAAGCGCCGGAATGAGTTTTAATACCCAACTGGGCGATAACACAGATAACAATCTTTTTTTCGGATTGGCCTACCACCATTTTAACCGTGCAAAAAAAATCTCATTTTACAGTGAGGATCAACTGGAAATGATGCCAAAAATAGTGGGATCCGCCGGTGTACGGATGAACATATCCGGATTTTCCTACCTCACCATTGAAGCGGATCATTCACGCCAGGGACCTTATGTGGAAACTATTGGCGGCGTAATGTTATCGCAGCGGCTTGATGATGCTGAGAATCCTAAATATATTTTTCATGCGGGTTTATACCTCCGCTGGAAAGACGCTCTGGTACCGGTGGCGAAACTGGAATGTAAGCCTTTAGCCATAGCCGTTAGCTATGACGCCAATACCTCACAGTTAAAAACCGCCAGTCGAGGCCGGGGTGGTTTTGAAATCTCATTAACGTATCAAAAATATTCGGACCGGAACAGCAGCAGCCGCGACGCGGTTAAATGCCCCCGTTTCTAAACACATAACAATCCAGGTGCTTAACAAAGATTTTTGTTTTTATGGATTGTTTGGATAACACAGGCCCTGCAGTAATGCGGGGTCTCGTGTTTTATAGCTATTTCTACAGATACTCATCATATATTTACTTTAAAAAATGAACTTACAGGTCGGGCAGGAAGCACCAGCTTTTACACTTTATAATACAGAAAAGCAACCGGTATCATTGGATAGTTTTTTTAACCGCAAGCATGTCCTGCTCCTGTTCTTCCCTTTTGCCTTTTCAAGCACCTGCACCGCAGAATTATGTGCAGTACGGGATAAACAAACAGTTTACCAACCTGGAAATATCCAGGTCTTTGGCATTTCTACAGATTCGGTGTACGCCCTGGCCCGCTATCGGCAGGAACAGCAATTGAATTATCCTTTGCTCAGTGACTTTAATAAAGAAGTTTCCACCGGTTATGGGGCAATTTATAATACCTACCCCTCTATGAAACTAAAAGGAGTCAGCAAACGTGCGGCATTTTTAATCGACAAGAGTGGGATCATACTGTATGTGGAAGTGTTGGAAAATGCCAATGAAATTCCGGATTTTGAGGCAATTGACAGAATTTTAGCAGAATTAAGATAATGATTCTGGCAAAATAAATTTTAAATTTGGCATTAATTTGGACCCGGTTTACTGCCAGTAATCAAAAGAAATTACTATATTTACTAAGGTGAAAAACATTTTTTACATAATCATTTTTACTATTGGTTTAAATTTTACTTCTTTTTCTCAGAGTACTCCTTCCCCGGATAACAGTGCACAGGCGAAACTGATAAAATTTTACCCCAACCCGGCTACCTCTGCCATTAATTTTGATTTTACCCACGGTTATGAAAAATCTTATTCGTTGGTTATATTCAATTTTATGGGAAAGCAAGTAACCGATCTTAAAAATATCTCTCCCCGGTTAAACCTCAGGCTTGATGATTTTTATCGTGGAATTTATATATTCCAGCTACGTGATAAAAATGGTATTATTATCGAAACCGGTAAATTCCAGGTAGTTAAATAACCTTTTTCAGAGAACAGGCTGCTTTATGTCAATTTGACTGCAATTTTGCATTGGCAAAATCTTTGACTATTGTACCTTTGCACACATTTATAATCGAATTACATGGAAGAGCAAAAAATACCTTTAGCAGATATGACAGATATGGATATTAATTCTGACGCTGATATTCCTGGGAATAATCATCTTAGTAACCCTGAGAGCGATACCGCTCTTGAGATGGAGAAACTTTCTGAGCAGGTTGACATTCAAAAAGATAAATTTTTGCGGTTGGCAGCGGAGTTTGAAAACTATAAAAGACGTACGAGCAAAGAAAAAATAGAATTGATGCAAACTGCTGCGAAAGATACCATCATTTCACTTCTGGATGTACTTGATGATATGGACAGGGCTGAAATGCAGATGGAATCCAGTGAAGACCTTGCACAGATTAAAGAAGGAAATAAACTTGTCTTCAATAAATTCCGGAACGTTTTACAACAAAAGGGAGTGAAGGCATTAGATAGTTTACATACAGAGTTTGATGTTGAAAAGCATGAAGCAGTTACCGAAATTGAAGCCGGAGACAAGTTAAAAGGCAAAGTGGTAGATGATATAATGAAGGGATACTTTTTAAATGACAAGCTGATCCGTTTCGCAAAAGTGGTAGTAGGAAAATAAATGTAAACCAGGGTAATAAGCAGGCTTACCAGGATATTCAGTATATATTATGAAAAGAGATTATTACGAGGTTTTGGGTGTATCAAAAGGTGCTTCCCAGGATGAGATAAAGAAGGCATACCGTAAGATGGCCATGCAGCACCATCCTGACCGTAACCCTGGCGATAAAAGTTCAGAAGATAAATTTAAAGAAGCTGCAGAAGCTTACGAGATATTAAACGATTCAGATAAAAAAGCGCAATACGACCGTTTTGGTCATAATGCTTTCAGCCAGGGGCGTGGTGGACACGGTGGCATGAATACCGATGATATTTTCAGCCAGTTCGGTGATATTTTTGGTGATGAGGCCTTCGGCGGTTTTTTTGGTGGAGGAGGTCGCAGGAGTTCTACCAGCCGTGCGCGCGGTACCAGGGGAAGTAACCTGCGCGTAAAATTAAAATTGAATTTCGAAGAGATTGCAAAAGGTGCTACTAAAACCATCAAAGTTAAAAAGCATGTGAAGTGTACCCAATGCCAGGGTAATGGAGCTAAAGATAAAAACAGCATACAAACCTGCAGCGATTGTGGCGGCAGTGGCCAGGTAAGACGGGTACAGAATACTTTCCTGGGCCAGATGCAAACCGTAACAACCTGCCCTACCTGCCAGGGAGAGGGCAGTACGGTAACTACTAAATGTACAGCCTGCAAAGGTGAAGGAAGGGTGTACGGAGAAGAGACTGTAACCATAGATATTCCGGCCGGTGTGCAGGAAGGAATGCAATTGAGCATAAGTGGCAAAGGAAATGCCGGTGAACGTGGTGGCAGTCATGGAGACCTTATTGTATTAATTGAAGAAGAATCGCACCCGCATTTACACCGCGATGGTTTGAATGTGGCCTTTGACCTTTATATTTCTTTCCCTGATGCGGTATTTGGTACCCAGGTAGAAGTGCCTACAATTGACGGTCGGGCTAAAATAAAAATACCTGCCGGCACCCAGAGTGGTAAGATATTCCGTCTTAAAGGAAAAGGTTTCCCGCATGTAAACAGTTATGAAAAAGGAGACCAGTTGATACAGGTTAATGTGTGGACTCCCCAGAATATTAGCGCCGACGAAAAATCTATGCTGGAGAAAATGCATGAATCACCCAATTTTGAACCTAAACCTGAGAAGAACGAGAAATCATTTTTTGATAAAGTGCGTGAAATGTTTACCTAATCCGCACCTTTCTTTTTCTTGCCTTTTCTTACATATATTTTTTTTGCTTTTTCTACGAGTTGCAAAAATTCGAGCTGGAGATAACTGGACTTATCGGCACTGCCGTTAGCCAGCGCCGTTATCATATTCCAGTTTCCCTGCCCCAGGTATTTAGATTGTTTTAACTGCAATCCGAATAAGGTGAGGGCAGCAGCAAATTTAATTTCCTTGTCTACGCTGTCTATCATACAATAATCATTCATTACTTTGAATCGGTCCTGTATCTGGATGGTATCATTACAGAGGCTGTAACTTAATTGTAGAGTTGCAAGTTCATCCGTCATAGCAGCACCATAGGAAAGACTGTTTTGCTCAGTCGGCTGTACCTGGAAAACAGCCAGGATGCTGCTTCCACTGCCAATTTCCCCGCCTTCAAGATTGGTGGTTGTATCACTTAATGCTTCCTTCTTATTATCAAATCCTATCAGCCGGTATTGCTTAATCATTGATGGATTAAATTCTACATTCAGAAACACATTGTCTGCGACAGCGTAGAAAGTCTGGGTAAGCTCCTGTACCAGTATTTTTTCTGCTTCCTTAATATCATCCAGATAGGCATAGTTGCCATTTCCTTTTTTAGCAAGTGTCTGTAGTTTGGAATCTTTAAAATTGCCCATTCCCACTCCCAGGCATGTTAAGTAAATCCCGGACTGCTTTTCTTTCAATATTAATTCCTCCAGTGCCTTCTCGGTAGTTTCACCCACGTTAAAATCTCCGTCTGTGGCAATGATCACCCGGTTATTTCCACCTTTAATAAATGTGCTTTGTGCCAGTTTGTAAGCCGTACGTATGGCGGATTCTCCCGGGGTATCTCCTGAGGCTGTCAGTTCTTCGATAGCTTTATTAATTTTGGTTTTATCTGCGCCGCTGGTAGGTTGCAGCCACACTCCTACTGTACCTCCATAGGTAACTATAGATACTGTATCTATGGCACGCAGATTTTTTACCAGCATCTGGAAAGCAGCCTGCAAAAGTGGTAGCCGGTTTGGCATATCCATACTGCCGGATACGTCAATGAGGAATACAAAATTTCCCGGCGGGATCTGTGTGAGGGGTAATTTCCTGGCACTGATGTTTACAAACAGTAATTGATCTTTTTTGCTCCAGGGGCAATCTGTCACCTGGGAACCCATGTTAAATGTTTCTCCCGGCCGTGGTTCATGATATGACAGATTAAAATAATTAACTAACTCTTCTATCCGTACCGCATCCGGAGGTACGGCACTTTTCATATTCAGAAAACGCCGGATGTTACTATAGCTTGCTTTATTTACGTTCAATGAAAAACCCGTTAGGGGAAAGCGGCCAGTATTGACTAAATCATTTTCTACCAGTTGAAAATAAGTTTCATCACTTACAAACCATTTGTATTTGCCAGCCTGCTCATAATTTTTGGTTATGGAGATCAATTTGGGTTTTTTGTTGCTGGCATTATCTGCCGACAACTTCATCAGGATACTTTGCCACTGGTCTGACTTCACCGGCAAAGTCTGTGGCTCATAGCCTTCCTTGGTAAGAGTGAGAGTATCATACAGCCGCATAACAGTAATACCAAAGCCACCCTGGGCGCCACTGGTATAATTGGCTTTAGCGGAGTGCAGGAAAATTTTTACGTTTTGAACAGGCTGGTTCTTGTCGTTTGTCACCTGCCCACGGAGGTAATATTGCCCCGAAGCCTCGCCGGCAAACAGGCAGGCAAAAAAATATAGGAACAGTCTTTTCAATAATTATCAGATGAGGTTATGTTGCATGCTCCTGGTAAGTGTATGGTTAATCCTCTACCAGTTGAAATATCTCTTTTAAATTACGGCCCAGGCCATCATAATCCAAACCATACCCCAGTAAAAATATATTAGGTACATTAAATCCAAGGTAATCTATTGTCATTGGGTGCTGCAAGGCATCCGGCTTATGCAACAAGGCAGCGATCTTCAGGGAGGCCGGTTGCTGGTCGGTAAGCTGCGGCAGGAACTTGAAAAGGGTCTTACCGGTATCCACAATATCTTCCAATATAATAATGTGCCTTCCTTTTAATGATTCATCAAGACCTATGGAGGTGATAACATTACCGGTGCTGCGCGTGCCCTTATATGAGGCCAGCTTAATAAAACTTATTTCTGCCTCTATTGTTACCTGTTTAAAAAGATCTGAAGCAAACATAAAAGCACCATTCAGTATTCCTATGAATAATGGCTGCTTTCCTGCATAGTCGTGATTGATAGATTCGGCCAGTCGTGCCACCTGCTCAT
>JBKJUT010000089.1:0-13478 GCA_046590515.1 Ferruginibacter sp. | reverse complement strand
AGCGGTTACGGAAAAAGACAGCATCCTTGATCACCGCAATCTTGACAGCTTCCGTGTGGCAAATGATTCCCGTTACCTTCGCGATCAACTGCAGGAATTCAAAAGTTTAAACCAACCTATCGTCTGGAAAAATCCCTTAAATCCAACAGAAGTAAACCTGGTCTATTATGGAGAATCTTCCCTTTTAAAACAGATCCGCTACTTCCCTATCATTCAACTTATAGTAGTTGCATTATTTATTATAGTTACACTTATCACTATCAGCACCCGGAATAAAAGCACACAAAACCAGGTATGGGCCGGGATGGCTAAAGAAACTGCACATCAATTAGGCACCCCGCTATCTTCTTTACAAGGCTGGGTAGAGATGCTTAAAGAAATGCCACATTGCGAAAAAATCAGTGGCGAAATGAGTAAAGACGTTGAAAGACTGAAACTGGTCAGCGACAGGTTTGGAAAGATCGGCAGCACCCCGCAACTGGAAGAAACGAATGTTGTCAGCCAGGTAGAAAGCATGGTGGCTTATTTAAAACGCCGCTCACCCGACAGCGTACACTTCACCATCCTCAATGAAAGCCGGGAAGACCCTATGGCCATGATCAATCCTCCCCTCTTTGATTGGGTAATTGAGAACCTGTTGAAAAATGCATTGGATTCTATGGAAGGCAAAGGAAATATTTCAATCATGATCCGGAACGAACCTGCCAAACTGCAGATTGATGTTACTGATACCGGAAAAGGCATTTCCAAAAAAAATATTCCATTGGTTTTTAAACCTGGTTTTACTACTAAGAAAAGAGGTTGGGGACTGGGCCTTTCGTTAAGCAAACGGATTATTGAACAATACCATAAGGGAGAATTGTTTGTGAAATCCAGCGAACCGGGCAGGGGCACCACCTTTCGGATCGTATTAAAAAAATGATCCAATCAACAATTTCTGCATTACCTTTTAGTGAAAATAAAGCAGGAAGGATTTTTATCATTAATTTGCACCTCCACTACGCGGCGATGGCGAAATTGGTAGACGCACTACCTTGAGGTGGTAGCGCCTCACAAGGGCGTGGGAGTTCGAATCTCCTTTGCCGCACCAAAGCCTCTCCCTTGGCGGAGAGGCTTTTTTAATTCAAACCAAACAGGTAACATGGCAAATGAAATCAAGTGTCCTAATTGCGGCAATGTCATTGATGTAGAAAATATTCTTGCGGCAGATATTGAAAATAAATATCAGCAGGAATATAAAGTCAAACTCAACCAATCTCTTCAAAAAGTAGAGGCAGAGAAAAAAATGCTGGAAGCCAGCCAGGCTGAATTTGAAGAAAGAAAGAAAAAAACCAACGAGATATTCGCAGAGCGTCTGCAGGCCGAAAAAATAAAAATGGAAACTGAGATCCAGGAGAAATTAGGTAAAAGTATCGCTCTTGATTTCGAGAACCAGCTAAAGCTTCTGCAGGAGAACAATAATAAAAATGAAGAAAAACTAAGGGAATCGAAAAAAAAGGAACTGGAAATTTTGCAGTTGCAAAAACAATTGCTGGATAAAGAGGCTGACCTGGACCTGGTTCTGCAGCAAAAGTTACTTGCCGAACGGCAAAGCCTCACAGAACAGATCAAAAAGCAGGAATCAGATAAAAGTGCGGTGAAGGAAACTGAATACCAGATGAAGATGAAGGAACTTGAGAAGCAGCTTGATGACCAGAAAAAACTTGCTGATGAGATGCGGCGCAAGCAGGAACAGGGTTCTATGCAGTTGCAGGGAGAAGCCCAGGAACTGCTGCTGGAATCTATTCTGCGTGAAAAATTCCCGTTTGACCTGGTAGAAGAAGTAGGAAAAGGTGTGGAAGGTGCGGATTGTATCCAGGTAGTAAGAAATGCCTCAGGCAAGGTATGCGGTAAGATCATATATGAAAGCAAGCGTGCAAAGAACTGGTCTAATGCCTGGGTTGACAAACTTAAAAACGACATGCGAACCAAAGGTGCGGACATGGCTATCCTGGTTACACAAACTTTCCCTAAAGATATGGACAGGTTCGGTGCCAAAGACGGCATTTGGGTATGTTCCTATTCGGAGGTGGGAAGCGTAGCCACTATCCTTCGCCATTCTGTACTTTGCGTGTCTGATGCAAAATTCTCGCAGGAAAATAAAGGAGAGAAACAACAAATGCTGTTCGACTATATGTCGAGCAACGAGTTTCGCCAGAAATGGGACGCTATTGTAGAAACTTACCTTGTAATGCAAAAACAATTATCCGAAGAAAAGGTCAGGGCACACAAAAACTGGACACAGCGGGAACGTCAAATGGATGTTATATTAAAAAATTCCGTAGGCTTTATCGAAGATGTAAATGTAATTGGAGGGCTGGATCTCAGCGATAACAAACTCGCCCTGGATAAACCCGGAAATTTACCCGAAGAATAATTACATGCCATGCCACAAGATACTTATACATTAATTATAGACTCAACCAGGTCTATTGAAATTGAAACCAGGGTATTACCTCCCGGCTTTGATACATTGGATGCCTTACAACAGGACCTGGCTGCCCGCCAATTGGTACAACAACAATTAATAAACATTCAACAAGAACAGCAACCCGTTTCTTTTAAAGAAGCAGCTACAATACTGGGTGGACTCCTTGGGTTTGCATTGGTAATTCTGTTCATCGCAAGACTGATAAGTGCACGATCCAACAAAAAAGAGGCATAAAAAAAGGCTGCTATGAGAAGCAGCCTGTGTGTATTTTCATCCGGCATTTATAGTTTAAAACTTAACCTGGCAAACAATCGTAAGCCATTTGCTCCCATCTGAACGGCATCCCAGGCTCCTCCTGTTTCATTGTTATAGGCCCAGTATTTCGCACTTTTTACCACACTCATATCGGGATGCACATTAAATAGATTATCAGCGCCAAAATGCACCGCTATTTTCTTACTCGCCTGGAAGGAAGCATATAAATCTGTCACCCATTTCGGAGAGAGTTTGTATTCATCTTTAACATATACCTGGTCATCTGCATCGGTGGGCACCATCGGGTCAATCCCCAAGCCATCTTCTCCATAACCCAGGAGTGTTTGCCGGCCGAAATAAGTAAAACGTGTGCCCACAGTCAATCGTTTACAGGCTACTTCTAAATTAGCGCCGATCTTGGATTTGGGCGCACCCGCCAAAATAAAGGCCTTTTCCCGGTCACTTAAAAAAGTCTGGCGATGTTGTTTGGTATCATTCAGTTTTTCAGGTGTGTTGATCCTGTCAAATTCCATATCATTAAAATTAGCTGTCAACAGCCCTTTAATTGTATGGTTGGCATTAAGCTTTTTATTGTATTCAAACACAATGTCTACACCGGTATTGGTGGTGTTCACCGCGTTGGCGAAAAACTGCGCCAAACCTACATTTAGATTCTGTAGAGAAGTAGTTAGGGCGGAATCCAGACTGGGATCACTGGCATCAAACTGGCCTGACAACACTACCCTGTCTTTAATTTTTACACGGTAAAGATCCATAGTCAGACTGGCGGCCGGTATCGGTTTATAAGTGAAGCCCACACTTAAATTAACTGAGCGCTCCTGCTTTAATTCAGGAATTCCTGCTGCCTTGGTGATAGGACTGTAATTAGGAGCAATCTTAACTTCAGCTACTGTACCACCCTGTACAGTTGTGAAAGTACTGCTGAAATTAATCTGCTGCAGGGAGGGAGCCCTGAAACCAGTACTGATTGAAGAGCGGATATTAAAATTATCAGTAGCTTTTATCCGGGTAGAAAGTTTATAATTATCTGTAAAGCCGAAATCACTGTAATTCTCAACCCTAACAGCACCGGCTACCAGCCATCGTTTTGTCACATCTATTTCTGCATCTGCATAAGCTCCCACGGCAGATCGCCTAGCATTAATTACATCAGAAGGCTGGTAACCAGGGAAGCCCTGGGAACCTGTAGCCTTATCCCCTGTGGAATAATTTGTATAAGAATCCTTTTCTCCGGCAAAAATTTTGTAATTTTCTGCCCTGAATTCTGCTCCTAAGGCTAAATGAAATCCTTCGCCGATATTCCTGAGTTCTTTATCAAAATTGAGATTAGTGGTATTCTGGAAAAACGAAAATCCGCCATCATCAAAATGCGTTTTTGCTGCTCCAATGGAAGCATTGAATGTCTGATCTCCATAAAAATGGAATTTATTTTGCCCGCTGGCATTACTTAAATCCCAGTTCCAGCCATTAATCATACCCTTAATACCGGCAGCCATAGAGATATCGCTGATTTTTGTTTCAATCACAGGATTATAATAAACATCGCCATCGGTAGTACGGCGCATGATGGAAGGAACGAATATAAGATTATCACTTGCATCAGTTGGGAAACGGTCAGGCCTGGCCGAAAAATTCCGGGTATAGGCATAGGCTTCCGATGACTTATGCGTGTATCCGCCGAAACTGTAAAAAACTGCATTGCCGGATGCGGGCAATTCCAGGTTGTACATAGTGGCTACTGATAAAAGAGATCCATCACCAAAAGCTCTCCTTACAGGATTTATGGGCAGCCCGTCTTCATGTGAAAGCACGGTGTCAAGGGCTTGCCGGAAAGTTTTACCTGAATGAAGCAATCCACCCGACAGATTAAGGAAGCCGCCTTTGTTACCCAACCCTAATCCATAATTGAGATTAGCGGAATAAGATTTTCCATCGAGTTTATCACCGGTATAATACTGGCCCAGGTCTTTAAAAGCGGTGTTATATTCTTTATCATAATAAGCAGAAACACCGGCATCTCCTGTAAGCATATTTACATTTTTCTTCAACAGTATATTTATTACACCCGCGATGGCATCAGAACCATATTGGGCGGCAGCACCATCTCTCAGGATTTCCACCCTGTCAATGGCACTGATTGGTATCGCACCCAAATCAGTCCCGGAGGCCCCCCTGCCCCTCGTTCCAAACACAGAAACAAAGGCAGTTTGATGGCGGCGTTTACCATTTACCAGCACCAGTGTCTGGTCGGGTCCCAGGCCACGCAAGGTTGCCAGGTCAACATGGTCAGCTCCATCCGATCCGGATTGTTTATTGAAATTAAATGAGGGTGCTACATAATTAAGTATGGATGTAAGGTCCATACGTGCAGTGGGAAGACTTACCTGTGCAATGTTAACGACATCTACAGGTACGGCGGTTTCCATTTTTATTCTTCCGGCCCGGCGACTTCCTACCAGTACGATTTCATCCAGGTTGCTCCGCCCTTCATTCAACCGGGCATCATTACCTGATGTAGCCACAACCGTTAGTTCAGTACTTTCCCTGCCTACCATTGAAAACTGCAGTACGTCACCACTGCCGGCCTGGATGATATAAGTGCCGTCATTTTTAGTAGTAGTATTTCTGTTGCTGTTTTTTACATGCACAGTTACTCCAGCCAGGGGGCTGCCGTCACCTGCGGATACTTTACCTGTAATTGTGGATGTTTGGGCCTGTAAGGAAGTTGACAGTATACCTGCCAGCATGATTAAAAGGATGCGGTTGAGCATGAATAATGGTTTAGGCTTTAAATATACATTTCCGGATTTAAATAAAATGCACAACTTAATAACCTTGGTGAATAACTTATGTTACTAACCAGGTCAGGCAATTCCCTTTAAAAAAAATCCCCTGCACGTTTATTTTTTCCTTTGTATGTTTTGTAAAATAACAGGCGGCTATGTATCTGCCGTTTTGATGGATCAAAGAGTTAATATTGATATGCTCCCTGAAATCTACCTGCCCGGCACCGTACCATTTAAAAACAGCTTCTTTGATGCTCCATAATAATGTAAGTTGCTGTAGCAGGTTGAGCGGCAATTTTTCTGCTGCGGCTGATTCCTGGTGGGAAAGGAATTTATGGCGGATGCGCTGGATTTTTTCCTGGGGAATTTCAATGTCGGTGCCCACCCGGTTGGCACTGCTGACTATAGCCGCAGCATAATCGCCACAATGCGAAATTGAAAAATGGTATTCTTCTTCCGGAAGAAAGGGTTTACGTGTTTCAGCTACCAGTATCATTTGTAGAGGAAACGCAGGGTACAATTCCTGTAATAAAAATCGCCCTGCCAGGTGTTGCAACCTCTTGTGACGGTGAGTAATATCTGCCTGGAGATTTACTTTTTTTAAAAAAAAATTTTCCGCTTCAGTGATATGCCATACGCCCAACCGGGTATCAAGGTTAATATTTTGTTGATAAACCAGGGGCATAAATGAATTGAAAAAACAATTGTGAAAAATGAAAAATTTACTTTTACAAAATAACGAATCCCATCTCACAAATGATACTTAGCGACAAACGAATACTTGAAGAAATGGAAAAGGGCACAATCAAGGTTACACCTTATGACAGGTCATGCTTGGGCAGTAATAGCTATGATGTTCATTTGGGAAAAAACCTCGCTACTTACGAGGATGAAGAACTAGATGCAAAAAAACATAATACGATCAGGCATTTTGACATTCCAGAAGAAGGTATTCTCCTGCTGCCGCATCTTTTTTACCTGGGTGTAACTTTGGAATATACTGAAACACATGCCCATGTGCCTTTCCTGGAAGGCAAATCTTCTACCGGCAGGTTGGGAATAGATATACACGCTACTGCCGGCAAAGGTGACGTGGGATTTTGCGGCAACTGGACCCTGGAAATCTCGGTGAAACAACCGGTAAGAGTTTACCCAGGTATGCCCATTGGCCAATTGATCTATTTCCCTGTTGAAGGAGAAATCCTGGAAAAATACAACCAGAAAAAAAGTGCCAAATACAGTGGCCAACCAAATGTGCCGGTGGAAAGTATGATGTGGAAGAACAAATTTTAGATTATATCCTGCCGTACTTCCTGTAATAAGATATGATGAAAGCTGTGACTTTATCATAAGCCAGTATGCCTTCGGGCTGTCCATTGCCTTTAAGAAATTTGCCGTAAACCCACCTGATAGCCGGTTCAACCGGGTTTGAATGCCTGCGATTGAACTGTCTCCATTCTTCAAGATCCTGCCGCACCCTGGTATCAAGAGTTTGATAATATTGCCTGGCTGATACAGAATCTTCCTGGAAAAGGTTACGGTTAGCATAAGCAAAAAGATCCAGGTAAACAGAATAATGCAAGAGGGTATCCTGTGAAGCTGAGGCAGCCAGGTAGCCTACAAAGTTTGCCTCCATCTCCTTCGCATACCCGATCTGGTGACCTACCTCATGGCAGGCAATAAATGGCTGCAGGAATTCTGGCACTGTAGTATTTAATTGAGCTTCGCCGGTAAAGGGATTATAATAACCAGTGAACCCTGAATAATTTCCCAACCAACCCCACATCGATGTTTTGATGGAAGCAGGGCTATATTTTAGAAATGGATATTTTGCGGAAACAGATTTATAAGCCTCGTTTACCTTTTGATATAATTCACTGCTGGAAGGATAATCTTTGCCGGCGAGTAATAAAGCTTTTTTCGAAGTATTGACTTTGTCTGCCAACAGGCCGTTTATCTGCCGAAGGTCTGAAAGTTGATAATCTCCCATGGAAATTCCCAGTTGCGAAGCAATGCCACGACGATTGTAATTAATCCCCCACATCACATTAAAAATTATGTACACCAAGAGTAACCCATTCACTATCCGGATCAACCTGTTTCTCTTACCCCTATAAATTTTACTCCTGGAATTGGGCCAGTAAGCCAGTTTATAAAGTAAATAGAACACCACGATCCCATATAAAAGATCGCCCAGGCTGAAGGGTAACCATCCCCAGGTAAACCGTAATAATTTGGAAAACCAGGCATAAAATCCCAGGCTGTAAGCAGACTCTACCCTATGAGAATCACGACTATATAAATGGATAAGGATTGAAACAGCCAGTAATAAGAGGCAAATACCAGCCTTCCTGCTTATCTTCATAATCTACTAAATTACATAAAGCTCCCTGTTTGCACATCTTTAGATAGAAAAAAAGGAAATTTGAGCTAAAAAATACATTAATTCCCTTACCTTTGCCGTCCTTTAAACTGAACCCAATGGCTAACAAACGGGCATACGAGATTGCTTTTGTAGGATTAAGGCCCGGGATCCATGAGTTTAGTTATGAGTTAGACGATAAGTTCTTTAAAGAAAAGGGTGCCGAAGATTTTGAATTAGGTAAAGCACATGTAAAGCTTTCACTGGATAAGAATTCCGGTTTCATGATCCTGAAATTTGAGGTAGGCGGAAACGCTGAAGTCACCTGCGACCGGTGTGGCAACCCTTTGAAAATGGATCTTTGGGACGAGTTTAAGATGCTTGTTAAACTGGTTGACAACCCTGAGGAAATGAATGTCCAGGAAGAAGATCCGGATGTGTTTTATATAGCCCGCACTGAAAGTCATATTGATGTAGGTAACTGGCTGTATGAATTTGTAATGTTGAGTGTACCAATGCAGCGTATGTGCAGCGTGGAGGAAATGGGCGGTCCACAGTGCAACAATAAAGTTCTGGAGAAGTTAAAAGAAATGGAGATCAAGAACACCGACAACAATGCCAACACCTTGTGGAAAGGATTGGATAAGTTTAAAGACAATTAAAATAGCAGGAATAATAAATAAACGAATACTTTAAATTTTAAAATAAACCAGATATGCCAAATCCAAAAAGGCGCCATTCACAGCAACGGAGTGCAAAAAGAAGAACACATTATAAAGCCAGTGCTCCTACTTTGAGTATTGATGGTACAACCGGCGAAACTCACGTACGCCACCGCGCACACGTTAGCGAAGGTAAATTGTATTATAAAGGGCAAGTTGTTTCTGAAAAAGCACCACTGAAAGCTTAATTTAGTTTTTGCTGTAATAGAATTGATTCCAAAATCCCGATTGATTAACTTTAATCCTGGTTTTGGAATTTTTAATTTTAAAAATGTTGCAAATGATTAGGATTGGCCTTGATATGATGGGCGGTGACTTTGCCCCACTGGAATCAGTAAAAGGCGTTGCAGCATTTTTTAATACAGCTGAAAGTAAGAAAGTACACATGGTGCTGATTGGTGATGAGGATGCTATTCAAACTCATTTGAAAGATTACAATCTTCCTGCCGGATTCTATTCAATAGTGCATGCCTCCCAGGTAATAGAGATGCATGAACATCCGACAAAGGCATTAAAAGAAAAACAACAATCATCTATTGCTATTGGTTTTCATTTACTGGCTTCAGGCAAAACCGACGCCTTTATAAGCGCCGGTAACACTGGTGCCATGATGGTAGGATCTCTTTTCAGTATTAAAGCCATTGAAGGCGTCAGCCGGCCAACAATTGGTGCTTACCTGCCACTTGAAAATGGTAAACTCGGGCTCCTGGTAGATGTGGGTCTGAATGCAGATTGTAAGCCTGAAAACCTGAATCAATTTGCTGTGCTCGGTTCACTTTTTGCCGAACATATACTCCAGGTGAATCAACCTAAAGTGGGCCTTGTCAACCTGGGAGAAGAAGAAGGTAAAGGAAATTTACTGACACAGGCTGCCTATCCATTATTAAAAGAGAATGCACAGTTGAATTTCATCGGGAATGTGGAAGGCCGGGATATCCTGGCTGGTAAAGCGGATGTTTATATTTGCGATGGTTTTACCGGCAACGTGGTATTGAAACTGGCTGAAAGTATCTACGACATCGTTAAACGCCGGAAAATTGAAGATGAACATTTCGAACGCTTTAATTTCGAAACGTATGGCGGGGTACCGGTATTGGGTGTTTCTAAACCTGTAATTATTGGTCACGGAATTTCACATGCTACTGCGTTTAAAAATATGATCCATATTGCCTGCCAGATGATGGAAACAGACCTTACGGGCAGGATCAGGGAAAGCTTTATGCAGTAAATGGTTCTCAACCTTTTTAATTCTTTCAGTTTATTTAGGCAACCTGTTTTTGAGGCCTTAATTTGGTATATTTAATTAATAATAATAACCAAAGCAATTTATGAGAAAGGCAATTTTACTTTTTTATTTTTCCATACTTTCATTTTCTCAGGTAATTGCACAGAACTGTGTTTGGGGCAAAGCCATAAACAGCAGCGGGGATGAATATGCAAGGGAGATTGTAACAGATGCATCGGGAAATGTATACACAGTAGGTACTTTTAACAGTACCATTGATTTTGACCCCGGCCCGGGTGTATTTACGGTTACAGGTAGTGGCTGCGCTAAAGTATTTGTTTTAAAACTCACTAACGCCGGGGATTTTGTATGGGTAAAGACTTTCAGTACTTCTTGTGTTACTATTGTTAACCCCGATTATAAATTAAATTCAATCGTTGTTGATCATGCAGGGAATATTTTAGTAGGCGGATCTTATGGCGGAATAACAGATTTTGATCCCGGGCCAGGTATTTTTGAACTCACTCCAAATGGGTCCAATGATATATTTGTATTAAAATTGAATGCAGACGGAGGATTTATCTGGGCAAGATCAATCGGAGGGGATGGAGGTGATGATTATTGTTATAATTTAAAAGTAGATCAGAACGATAATATAATTTATTCAGGCAAGACAAATGGTACTAACGTTGACCTTGATCCTGGTCCGGGTGTATATACTCCACCAGGCCCAGCATTCAGTACTTTCATCAGCAAATTAAGCAGCGATGGGATTATGCTTTGGGCAAACAGAATGTATAGCTTTAGTGCTGAACCACATTCTTTAGCGTTAGATCCTTCGGGGAATGTTGTAATCTCCGGATTATTCACGGGAATTAATATTGATTTTGACCCGGGGCCGGCAGACTTTTTTATGACCCCGTTCAATACCAGTTCGGATATATTTATTCTTAAATTAACTCAGTCAGGTGACTTCATTTTTGCAAAACAATTAAGTACCCCTCTTACCGGCGCAGTGGCATTCAGCAAAGTGATGGTCACATGTGATCCTGCAGGCAATATTCTCCTCGCAGGGATGTTTCGTGGAAGCATGGATGTTGATCCCGGCCCGCAAAGCCTGATCCTGAGTTCTACCTTTTCTTCACCTGATGATATTTTCATATTAAAACTAAACAGTTCGGGAGAATACATTTTTGTAAAACGATTCCAGAATCCAAGCAGTGTTAATTTCTATTATAATAGTATATCAACTAACCAGCAGGGTGATATTTTTATCACAGGGAAATTTTCCAACACTGTTGATTTTGATCCTGGGGTAAATGTTTCAAACCTTAGCGTAACCAGTGGTAATAATGCGGTATTCATTGTTAAATTAACTTCATCAGGGGCTTACATCTGGAGTCAAATGCTTTTTGGGGCAGCAGGAAATAATATGTCTACTTCTATTACAACAGATATCAGTAATAATGTTTACCTCACAGGGTTTGCAAATACTCCATCTTCTACGTGTGGTATTTATAATGGAGCAGGGCTTGCAGATATTTTTCTCGTAAAACTTGGCGCGTCAAATACCATAACAGGAAAATGTTTTTATGATAGTAATGGTGATGGTATACAGCAGCCCGGTGATTTTGGATTGCGCAACATTGTTTTAAAAGCAACAAATACTTCCGCTACCGAGTTTTATGGACTTACTGGATATACAGGATATTATAATGTATTAGTAGGGGCCGGCAATTATACAATTATTCCTACAGATATAAATGCAAATTTTTCAATCTCTCCCGCCACAAATTCCGCAAATTTTTTGTCAGCAGTAGGATTATATGATAGTTTAAATAATTTTGGCATCCATCCGCTCGCAGTAGTAAATGATCTGCAGATCTTTATAACAAATATAAACGGTGCCAGGCCCGGCCGTAGCACAATGTATCATATTACATATAAAAATGTGGGAACAACTACTATGTCGGGATCGGTTACATTGGATCATGCTCCCCAGTTAGTATTCACAGGCTCCTATCCGGTGCCAATTTCATATTCCATTCCCACCCTCGTGTGGAATTACAGTAACCTCTTACCATTTGAATCAAGAGATATCGATATCATATTCCAAGTGCCTGCTACAGCAGTTAGCGGAAACATTTTAACCTCTTACGCAACCGTTAGTCCAATTCTTTCCGATATTAACGTACTGGATAACAGGGACACTTTAGATCATATGGTTACAGGGAGCTTCGATCCTAATGATAAAACGGTAAGCCCTGCAGGCAATATATCAACAGCTTTTGTTGCTAACGGAGAATATCTGGATTATACAATCCGCTTTCAAAATACCGGAACAGATACTGCTTTCCTGGTGATGATAAGAGATACATTAAGTAACTCCATTGATATCAGCTCATTTCAAATGCTCTCTGCATCTCATAATTATTCAGTGAAACTGGAAGGCACTAACAGGTTGGAATGGATCTTTGATAACATCCTTCTTCCGGATAGTAATCATAATGAATTACGGAGCCATGGTTTTATCCGCTACCGGGTTAAAACAAAAAGCAATATTACACTAGGAACACAAATAAAGAATAAAGCTTCAATCTATTTTGATTTCAATGCACCCGTTGTAACTAACGAAACACTCACAACAGTTGCCAATCCTGGTCCGGGTGGTACTATAGCAGTTCCACTTTGTGTAAATTCCGGCACAACGATTACATCAAATGTAACCGGCGCTACTTACCAATGGCAACAAAATACGGGTTCGGGATTTATAAATGTAATTAATAATGCAAATTTTGCCGGAGCAACTACCGCAAGTTTACAACTGATAAACATTCCTTTTTCATGGAATAATTATCAATACCGGTGTATGGTAAACGCTATACAGCTCAGCCAGGTATTTGTTTTAAATATTTCTCAACAGGTCACACCTGCCGTTACAATCAGCACACTGGTAACCTCTATATGCTCAGGTACAAATGTCACCTTTACCTCCGTTCCTGTAAATGGAGGTTCCGCAACAGCATATCAATGGAAGAAGAATGGTATCAATACAGGGACAAACAGCCCGGCCTTCAGCAGCAATATATTGGTTAACGGAGATATTATTTCTGTTACCATGACGAGCAATGCAGCATGTACCACTCCGGCAACAGCGAACAGCAACAGCATTACTATGAACGTTACCACCGCTTCCACACCATCAGTAACCATAACTGGTTCCTCAACTACCATATGCACAGGTACAAATGTCACCTTTAATGCTGTTCCTGTAAATGGAGGATCGGCACCGGTTTATCAATGGAAAAAGAATGGTATTAATACAGGAACAAACAGCCCGACTTTCAGCAGCAATACATTGGGTAATGGAGATATTATTTCTGTAACCATGACGAGCAATGCAGCATGTACCAGTCCGGCATCAGCAAACAGTAACAATATCACGATGACCGTTGCCGCTTCTTCCACGCCCTCAGTAGCAATAACTTCTTCTTCCGCAACTATATGCTCAGGTACAAATGTCACCTTTAATGCTGTTCCTGTAAATGGGGGATCGGCACCGGTTTATCAATGGAAAAAGAATGGTATTAATACAGGAACAAACAGCCCGACTTTCAGCAGCAATACATTGGTTAAT
>JBKJUT010000060.1:0-3527 GCA_046590515.1 Ferruginibacter sp. | reverse complement strand
AATGAAGAGATCGCTTTTTCAGTGATCCAGCCTTATGTGGGGAATTCACTCTCACCCGCGCGGCTTTTAGACATCGTTACAGACACCATAAATTTTCCCATTCCGCTTGTACCCATTACTGATAGTATATCTTCCCTGGAGTTATTTCATGGGCCAACCCTGGCATTTAAAGACATAGGTGCCAGGTTTATGAGCCGCTGTTTAAGTGAATTTACCACTACAGGCTTCACCGGGAAGCGGGTAGTGGTGTTAGTGGCTACCTCCGGCGATACAGGTGGTGCCGTAGCAAATGGTTTTTATGAACAGGAAGGAATTGATGTAGTAATATTATACCCGGCGGGTAAGGTTAGTCCGGTGCAGGAAAAACAACTGACTGCCCTGGGAAAGAACATACACGCCATCGAAGTGAATGGCACTTTTGATGAGTGCCAGGCTATGGTAAAATCCGCGTTTAACAATAAAGATATTAATCAACACCTCTACTTAACCAGCGCAAATTCTATCAACGTAGCCCGATGGCTGCCACAGCAGTTTTATTATTACTTTGCCTGTAAACAATGGCCTGAAAAACAAATTCCTGTTATTGCTGTACCTAGTGGAAATTTTGGAAATATCTGCGCCGGTATACTGGCCAGTTGCGCAGGTTTACCTGTAAAACATTTTATAGCTGCCTGTAACAGTAATGACACTGTCACTCGTTTTTTGCAAGGCAATGGCTGCTCTCCGGGCCAGGTAAATCATACTTTCTCAAATGCCATGGATGTAGCCGATCCAAGTAATTTTATCCGTATCATGGAGCTGTTAGGAGCTTCCTTTGAAGCAGTAGGTAGCAGGGTTTCAGCCTTCAATATCAGTGATGCTGAAACGCTGAATGCTATCAACGGGGTATTTAAAGATTATAGATATATGCTGGACCCACATGGGGCAGTAGCTTTTGCCGCTTTGAATAAATACCTGGCAGCCCGCCCGGGAATGAAGGGAATAATACTGGAAACTGCCCACCCTGTTAAATTTCCGGCAGTAGTAGAAGCTGCAACCTCCATAGAAATTCCTGTGCCGGATAGCCTGGCTTTTTTGATGGCTGCCACTTCTAAAACTGTAAAGATGCAGCCAGTGGCGACAGAACTATATCAATATTTGATGGCGTTTTAATTAGGCATTGCAAGGATGATTTTATATTTTGTTCAGCGAAACCTAAAACCATCTGATGACAGGATTGAAACTGATCTTTTATAAACTGTACCTTTTCTTTCTTTCAATATGGCTGGGAGCGGGATTGTACCAGGCGTTGGCGTTTAACCAAAGCTGGTATGACGATCCACTAGCCTATGTGGATCACCTGACAGCATACCCGGTGCCGGGCGCCATCAATCCTATTCCTGTTCTGACGATTTTGCTGGCAGTATTCACTGTTTTTTCACTCATCTTATTATTGGGATATCACGGTTCAGGTAAAAAAACATCATTCATCAGCCTGGGAGGTATGTTCATAGTGCTTCTGGCCACTTACATATTCTATGTGCCTACATCCGGTAAAATATTTGAAGGATCGGGCAGTTATTCAAATGACCAGATTGTTTCTATGTCAAAGTCGTGGGTATTGCTTGATTACCTCAGGCAATTGATGGTTATCTTTCTTTATTTTATGGGATTGGTAGCCCTGGCCCGTTTCAGGAGCCCAAGACGTTGAATAATTATGCCAGCTTAAATACTCCGTGTGCTGTCGAAATTTTCCAACTCTTTACTTACGGCGTTAAGAAATGTTGATCCCAATGCTCCATCAATAATACGATGATCGTAGCTAAGAGAAATGTACATCATGTGCCGGATACCGATAGTATCACCTTGTGGTGTTTCTATTACCATAGGCCGCTTTTTAATAGCGCCCACAGCCATGATAGCAACTTGTGGCTGGTTGATGATGGGAGTGCCCATGATACTGCCGAATGTACCTACATTGGTCAATGTAAATGTACCACCCGTGGTATCGTCGGGCCTGAGTTTGCCGCTGCGTGCAGCATTTGCAAGGCCATTAACCTGTTTAGTTAAGCCTACAAGATTTAACTGGTCCGCATTTTTTATCACCGGTACAATCAGGTTTCCTGAGGGTAGGGCGGTCGCCATACCGATTCCAATATCCTTTTTTACAATGATCCTGTCTCCATCCACGGAACTGCTCAACCATGGATATTTCTTAATACACTTTACAATGGCTTCAATGAACAAAGGAGTAAAAGTAATTTTCTCACCTTCTCTTTTTTCAAATTCTTTCTTCACTTTTTCGCGCCATAATACCAGGTTAGTTACATCACACTCTGCAAAACTGGTTACGTGTGGACTGGTACGCTTGCTGTCAACCATGTGTTTGGCTATCAGCTTCCGCATCCTGTCCATCTCAATGATTTCCACATTTCCCTGGATAACTGCCGGCAATTGGTTTGATTCAACAGCATTGCTTTCCTGCTGCGGCATCACTCTCACTTGCTGGTGCGGAGCGGCATGGGAAGCATTTCCTGTATCAGTATTCCCGGTCCTGTTTGCCACATAGGCTAATATATCTTTCTTACTTACCCTTCCTTCCTGGCCGGTACCAGGAATATTTTCCAGTTCCTGCATACCTACACCTTCGCTTTGAGCGATGTTAAGCACCAATGGAGAATAAAATCTTATTTTGTTATTTCCATTCTGTTGCGGCTGGTAATTTGGTACAGGTTGTGATTTTGGTTGAAATGGAATTTCCTCCACAACTCGCGCTTCTTCATAATCCTTTTTTGGAGGAGTAGAAGACGTATTGTTTCCTGCCATAGCACCAACTCTTATACGTGCGATAACAGTTCCGATGGGCACTACATCATTTTCCTTAAAAAGTATTTCCTCTAGCGTTCCGGCTGCAGTAGAAGGAACTTCGCTATCGACTTTATCAGTTGCAATATCCAGCAAAGTTTCATCCTGGGCTATAGAATCACCAGGACTTTTGTGCCATTTCAGAATGGTGGCTTCCATGATGCTTTCACCCAGTTTAGGCATAACCAAATCAACTAAACTCATATCAGTAAATAATTAAGGTCATTAAAGGGCAAATGTAGGTAAAAGCCGTTAATCAAACATGGAGTTCCTCACCCTTCTGTCCCGTCAGCCAGTATAAATTCTCTCAACATATTTAAAGCGTTAACAGATGTTGCCTGGATATTACGGGTTCGATCGCCCCGAAGGTTGAATTTGCGTGCCGCCAATTTTGCTTTATTACCTACTGCAATCCATACTGTGCCAACGGGTTTGTCAGTAGTGCCGCCACCTGGTCCCATGATGCCTGATACCGCAATAGAGAAATCTGTTTGCAATAAGGCCAGGCTGCCATTGGCCATCTGACGCACCACTTCTTCACTCACGGCGCCATATTTAATTAAATCTTCAGTTGGTACCTGTAACATTTTTTCCTTGGCAGAATAAGAATAACTCACAGCACTACCTTCAAAAAAATCAGAAGCTCCTGACCGCGCAGTAAATAACTGGGAAAAATAACCGCC
>JBKJUT010000119.1:0-5362 GCA_046590515.1 Ferruginibacter sp. | reverse complement strand
GCTGAAATAGCTCCTGTAAATATTATCAGCACAATTACAACCAATATTTTTTTCATCCGTGACTTCATTAGTATGCAATATACAATGTTTAAACATTGAAAAGAGTTTTCAGAGGTGATTTTTTTTAATAATTCAAAAATATATATGACCACCTCATACAGGTGTCAGGGGAATGGTATCTTCGCACCTATGCTTAGCAATAATGACATATTGAAAAAACTCAGGATTGCCTTATCGCTCCGCAATGACGATATAATTGAAATTCTGGCACTGGTTGACTTTGAAATTACCAAAGGTGCACTGGGGGATCTGTTTCGTAATGAGGATCATCCCGGCTATGTGGAAGCGGGAGACCAGATCCTGCGAAATTTCCTCAACGGTCTGATAATTTATAAGCGGGGGAAAAAAGAAGACACGCCTCAGCCAGGGTCTACTGCTTAACCAGTTGTACCTCCGCATTGATTTTAACTTCATCACTAACTACAATCTGGCCGGCTTCTGTAACTGCACTCCACGTGAGTCCGAAATCTTTTCGGCTGATCTTTCCTGTTATAGTGAACCCTGCCTTGGTTTGACCATAAGGATCTACCACCATGCCGCCAAATTCGACGTGTAGTACTACAGGTCTGGTAACATCTCTAATTGTTAACTGTCCATTCAGATTTTCTCCTTCTGATGAGTATTTATCTGCGGTAAATAAAACCTGGCTGTAATTGCCAGCATCAAAGAAATCAGCGGATTTTAAATGTGTATCACGTTGTTCATTGTTAGTGCCTATACTGCCTGCTTCTGCACTGAAACGAATGCTGTTAACCTGGTCAAAAGTGTCTTTTTCTGTTTCTACTTCCAGGTTAAACTGTTTAAAGTACCCAGTCACGGTCGTAATCATCAGGTGCTTTACTTTAAATTGAATTTCGGAATGACTCGGATCGATTTTCCATTGTGCTGCCATAATAAAGGGGTTAAAGGTTGAATTAATGTTGCAACAACAATAATGCCGCATATTTAAGGCTGGCGGGAATTTAGATTTATCAGAACTGTGGAATATTGCTTTGGTATTGAATTGGTATTATAAGAGGAAGTAATAACCTTTAAAAAATACTATCATGAAAAACACAATACTACTGGGAATATTGGCAGGAGCATTTAGCTTCAGTGCCTGTAATAAGGAAACATCCTCATTATCAGCGGTTAATGAACCAATTAAAATCCGGTATGAATTCTCTGCAGACCATGCCGCTGATTATCGTTTCTTCTATAAAGTTGATACTTTAAATATTGAGGAAACAGTCGTGACTGATAACTGGGTAAAATCGTTTACAGTTCCGCGTGAAGAGAAGCCCCGGGTGGCAAAAATGGTAGTTTACCGTCCTGCATCCTGGGCAGGCACCACATTACAGGCAAATGTGCATCTAAAACTCTATATTAATGATGTGCAGAAAAAGGATACTTCCTACCTGATGACAGATATCGACCGCTCAGATGGAATTTCAGTAACTACAACTTACTAAACACGGAAATATAATCCGTTTACTATTATAATAGTGCCTTGGGAATAATATGCGGTTACAGTTAAAACCTGTAACCGCTTTTTTATATTTAAATTCAGCTCTTAGGAAAATCAGCCTCTACTGTTGTTTTTTCCCAGGCATCGTAATCTTTTTTCAAATCTACCAGTTTATTCTGCGCACTTTTAAAAGCTGCTGCCCCTAACAGTAATCTCAACGGAGGATTGTCTGACTCAACGGCCTTTATGATAGCATCCGCCGCCCGGGCAGGATCGCCAGGTTGATTGCCGCTATTCCCGCGGATATTGGATTTATTTGCACCGGAAGTGTCTGCATAATCTTCTATCACTGTCTTACTGTTGTTGGCCGACCTGCCTGCCCAATCAGTACGGAAACCACTCGGAGCTACTATTGTAACTTTAATTCCCAGTAGAGCTGTTTCTTTTGACAATGCTTCCGACATTCCATCAACTGCAAACTTGGTAGCATTATAAAACCCTACTCCCGGAAAACCTACTAAACCCCCAATCGAAGCAATGTTAACAATGTGACCACATTTTTGTTTACGCATTATCGGCAGCACCGCCTTGGTCATATTGGCCAGGCCAAATACATTAATTTCAAACATCTTTCTTACTTCTTCTTCTTCACTTTCTTCAATGGCACCGAAATAACCTATACCTGCATTGTTTACCAACACATCAACACGGGTAAAGTTTTCAATGACTTTGTTAACGGCAGCTTCAATTTCATCATTTTTGGTCACGTCCAGTTGAATGGCCAGGGATGTATCAGGATAGCCTGAAATAATATCTTCAATATCTTTTACATTACGTGAAGTCACAGCTACACGGTAGCCCAGGTCAAGTGCTTTTTTTGCAAGTTCCCTTCCAAAACCTGTGGAGCAACCTGTGATGAACCATACTTTATCTTTCATATTTAAAGTTTATCCTGTTAGTTCAAAATTACTGCCAATTAAAAGGTTGCAGTTCTTACCTTTACGTTTATGACAATAGAATTACTTAAAGATATGAAGGACCGTTTGGTGGTCTTGAGGAGGTTTCTTTGACGTCGCTAACCGCGAATCAAAAATTGAAAATGATAAACAACTCACACTTTCTCCGGGTTTCTGGGATGATAATGCCCGGGCCACTGCCATTTTAAAAGACACAAAAGTTAATGAGTACTGGGTGAATATGTTTTACCGGGTAACTTCCAACATTGAAGATTTTGCTGTGCTGTTTGAATTCTGGAAAGAAGGAGAAGCTACCGAATCTGAAGTAAAGGAAGCCTATGATAAATCTATGGCTTCGATTGAAGAAGCAGAATTTAAAAGTACACTTAATGAACCGGCGGATGCCTTACCTGCTGTGTTGCAGATAAACAGTGGTGCCGGTGGTACCGAAAGCCAGGACTGGGCCGAAATGCTCGCCAGGATGTACCGGATGTATGGTGAAAAACAAGGTTGGTCTGTAACTGAACTCGACTGGCAATGGGGTGATGGTGCGGGCATCAAAACCTGTACTTTCCAGTTTGACGGCCCTTTTAGTTTTGGGTTTTTAAAAGCTGAAAGCGGGGTTCACAGGCTGGTTCGTATATCACCTTTTGATAGTAATGCACGCCGGCATACTTCCTTTGCGAGCGTGTATGTTTACCCGTTAATAGATGACTCTATTGAAATTGAAGTAAACCCTGCAGACGTAGAGTGGGCATTCTTCAGAAGCGGCGGCAGCGGGGGTCAGAATGTGAACAAGGTTGAAACGGCAGTACGGCTTACCCATAAACCCAGCGGTTTTATTGTGGAATGTCAGCAGGCGCGTACCCAGGGGGAGAACAGGGAGAAAGCCCTGGCAATGTTGAAAAGCCGGCTGTATGAAGAAGAGTTGCGTAAACGGCAGGAATCCCTTGACGCCTCCAACAGTAAAAAGAAAAAAATCGAATGGGGCTCGCAGATCAGGTCTTATGTATTCCATCCTTATAAAATGATTAAAGATCACCGTACCGATTTCGAAGTGGGCAATGTACAGCCTGTAATGGATGGAGAACTGGATGGCTTCATAAAAGCTTACCTGATGAGTGAGAAGGAAACAGCGGAATAAATTACGGTTTCAGCAAAGCAGGGGAGTTGGGTCACTCAACTCTACTCATTACCTTTACACAACTATCAATAAATTTTATAATCATGAATCACGGCGATTTTTACTTTCCTATCCCGGTTAATGAACCTGTACTTTCTTATGCCCCCGGCAGTCCTGAAAAACTGGCATTAAAGGCTACATTAAAAGAATTGAAAAGTACTCCTGTGGATGTGCCCATGTATATTGGAAATGAAGAGGTCCGTACCGGTAAAACTGTGGAGATCCGTCCGCCCCATGAACTGAAACACGTATTGGGAAAATTTCACGTGGGTGATGCATCACATGTTAAGAAAGCCATTAATGCAGCCCTGAAGGCGAAAGATAAATGGGCTGCCATGAGCTGGGAAAATCGTGCTAACATATTTTTAAAAGCAGCCGACTTGCTGGCAACCAAGTATCGTACATACATTAACGGTACTACAATGCTGGGTCAAAGTAAAAATGCCTACCAGGCTGAAATAGATGCCGCGTGTGAACTCATTGATTTTTTAAGGTTCAATGTTCATTTCGTCAGTGAAATATACCGCCAACAACCGATTAGTGGCCCAGGCATATACAACCGTATGGAATACCGCCCGCTGGAAGGATTTGTATTTGCCTTAACTCCTTTTAATTTTACTGCTATCGGCGGTAACCTTCCTACGAGCGCTGCCATGTGTGGTAACGTGGTAGTCTGGAAATGCGCCAACACCCAGGTTTATAGCGCACAGATGTTCATGCGCATATTGCTCGAAGCTGGCCTTCCCGCGGGTGTAATTAACCTGGTGTATGTAGACGGACCTACCATAGGGGAAGTATGTTTCAATCACCCGGAATTTGCGGGAATTCATTTTACAGGCAGTACCGGTGTATTTAATTACATGTGGGAAACAATAGGCAAGAATATGGGTATGTATAGATCGTATCCCAGGATAGTAGGCGAAACGGGAGGTAAAGACTTTATTATTGCGCATAGTTCTGCCGACCCGGATGCAGTAGTAACAGCGCTGGCCCGCGGTGCCTTTGAATACCAGGGTCAGAAATGTTCAGCAGCTTCCCGTGCCTACCTGCCTTCAAATCTCGCCGCAGAGATTAAGAAAAAACTGATTGCAGAAATGAAAACCATGAAAATGGGTTCAGTGGAAGATTTTACCTGTTTCATAAATGCGGTGATAGATGAAAAAAGTTTTGATAAACTGGAAGGATACATCAAACGCGCACGTAAAAGAGATAGCGGCGCTAAAGTACTCGCCGGAGGAACCTGTGATAAAACTAATGGGTATTTTATTGAGCCCACACTTATAGAGGCAATTGATCCTAAATACTCCACCATGTGTGAAGAGTTATTTGGACCTGTGTTGACTTTGTATGTGTACGATGAAAATAAATTTGAAGAGACGCTAAAGCTGGTAGATACTACTTCTCCCTATGCGCTTACGGGGGCGGTGATTGCCAAAGACCGTTATGCGATTGAACTGGCCACAAATAAACTCCGGAACAGCGCCGGGAATTTTTATATTAATGACAAACCCACCGGTGCGGTGGTGGGCCAACAGCCATTTGGAGGTGCACGGGCAAGCGGCACAAATGACAAAGCAGGCAGCATATTAAACCTGTACCGTTGGTTGAGTGCACGTACTATAAAAGAAACTTTTGTATCGCCGGTAGATTACCGTTATACATTTTTAAAAGAAAAATAACGGGAATTTTTTTTATAAAAAGTATAAATAAATAATT